>CALGDB010000205.1 GCA_937884175.1 uncultured Flavobacteriales bacterium | reverse complement strand
TCTATCCGACAAAGAGCATGCGTTGCTCTTCTTTTTCCCAGCGCTCGCCTTGGTGTTGACCGGGCCCGGCAAATGGAGTATTGACCGGAAGTAACTGGGTTACTGCTTGATGACGCGAACCGCTGGCAACCACATGCCGGTGCGTTGGGATTGCACCCGCAAGATGTAGGTGCCGGAGGCCCAATGACCGACGTCGAGGGACATGCCAGAATGCACGGAACCGGTTTCAACCAGGACACCGTTCATGGTTACGACTTGGAGATTGAATGCCCTCGACTCAATAGGCAAATCAAACGCCAATGCGGACGTCGTGGGATTGGGGTACACCATCCAGCGGTCCGCAGCAGTTGACGCGGATTCAAGCACTTCGACGACGAGCCAATCCTCGCTGATCACCCCGGGGCAATCTTCGAAATCCGTCACAGACACCGCGTACAGTCCGGGTCCTGTGGTTTGGTAAACCGCTGCTGTGGCGTCGGGAATAGGTTCGCCGTCGAGCCACCACTGGTAGTGCGCGTAAGGCAGCTCTACCGACAACAATCCGTTTTCATCTTCCTCAATCCAAGGCGTATTGAGCGGCCAGCACACCAATACCGAATCACTCACCCAAGGGCAGTTGAACGGATCCCACGCTTCGGCGCTGTACCAGCCGCTGGCATCGGTTGGCCAGTTTATTGCACCGATCAATGGGTCGGATGATTCGCCGTTGAAGGTCCAAACAAATTCCCAATCTGACACGTCAAATTCAAAACTGGCGCCCACCACTTCAGGAAGTTCACCCAAACTGAGGCCAAGCGCGAATGAGGCATCCGGTGAACAGTAGAGCAGGCTGTCGCTGGCGCCTGTGCAGCCGGCAGCGGAGGCAGCGAGGACGTGGTACCAGCCATTTTCCTCTGGAACAAATACCGAATCCGATCCAGCGGCTACCAAGCTGTCACCCCAGAACCAATCGTAGGCGATGAGGTCCTCACCAAGTGCCAACAGGGTGTCACCTGTTGTGTTCCACTCAATACCAACCGCAGGAGGGCCGTTGACCACGACTTGGGAGGTGTCGGTCGTACTCACGGCGGTTTGGAGCAAGATGGTGAGGGAGCCGTAGCTCGGGTCGGCGTTGATGTCTATGGTCCCTGGCCCTACTGGCGTGAACGTCATGGCGCCGAGATAGTCATCCTCGGGGAATAGGTCTTCGTCCCAGAAGGTGACCGTATATGGCGGATTGGACAAAATTAGGTTGATGCCAGACCAGGTGTTGGAATACGTATTATCGACAACCCCGGAGGTGTAAACATTGCCGCCGCCGGCGTCACTGATGACAAAATAGGGGTCAGGCGAGGGCGACCAACCGTCGTCCCATCCTCCTCCTGCCGTCGTGCTGAGGCTGATCTGGGACAGCATCTGATCTGAAATTGTCGTCGTGAGCGTCACGTTGTAGTTTCCCGGACCGGCGAATAGGACGCTGTCAACGGTCGCTGCCGAACTCGTGGTTCCGTTATCGAAATCCCAGCTGTATGCGTTGATTTGGTTGGGGCTGCCCGAAAGGGATGCTTCGAAACTGGCAACGAGTGAGTCGCAGCCGGTGGGAGGTGAAAAGCTGAACGACGCATTTCCGCCTTCCCCCGCTTCGACAGTCAATTGGTACGGGAATGAATCCGTCACCACTTGCTCGATACCGAATACCGAAGCCACGGCGGAGATGTTAATGACCATTTCGAACGAGCCTGCTAAAAGGGGGCTGCCGCAGATGTTGGCACATCCGAGGGTTTGCCCGCTGGACGGGTAATACACGGCGTCATCATCGTCTAGTTCGAGTTGCATGCCTAAGGGGACGCCGGTGATGCCGGTGACCGTTACGCTGTTCAAGTCGGCCGTGAGCCCCGAACCGGGATCCAAAACCTCTGCAGGCATAAAGAAGGTGATGGTTTCTTCATAAAATTCCCCGACGACTGCGGCGGGCAGCGAACCTGGACAGAGGGTGGGAAAGCCATCTTCCGAACTGCACGTAGGGTCTGCATCACAGGCGCTGCACTGGCCGAAAGCCGGCTTGGAAGCGAGGAGAAGTCCTAGACCAAGGCTAATGCAAAGGAAGAAGCGAACAGGGAACATTTGTCCAATTTATTAATTTCCTAAAACCAATTAGCAAACTAGGAACGCCTTCTCTGCTATTTTAAATTAGAAGAATTCAGCACTCTTCCCCGAACGCGGCGAGTAATAGCAGGATGTCTGCCACGCTTACTGCACCGTCGCCGTCGACGTCGCCGTCCGTACAATCGGACGTACAGCCGAAGTCCGAGAGTAAGAGAAGCACATCGGACACTTCGACCGTGCCATTGCCGTTGATGTCTTCGGCGCAACTCAGCGGATTGCCGTCGCAGTCGAAGCCGTCAGCAGCAAACTCGCATGCGGCCGCGTCGGTAGCTTCTGGGTCGTAATTGCAGGCTCCTTCTTCTTGGCAGCCGGGGATTTCTTCCGCATCGCACACGCCGTCGTTATCGGTGTCGCCGTCGATCACGCTGCCGGAGCCGTCGGTCGCTCCACTGCAGTAATTACAGCCAGAGGCGTAAACACAGGAACCATTGTCGTCTGTCGCGGCGGCGTTGTAATTGCACGCGTTGGCGTTGGCGCAGCCTTCAACGATCTCCTCTTCCAAGCAGAAGTCGTGAACCGCTTGGGAGCCAAAGTCACCCCCTTCAATCATTTCGGCGAGCACGGTGCCGCTTTCATTCGTGAGGGTATAGTCGCCAATAACGCCGTTGTGTTGCAAGCCATCCCCATAACTGTCGTTGACCGTGACCGTGTAGCATCCGGGTCCGAGGCAAACGGTGCTGATGTATGTGGTTTGTGATCCATCGTATGGCCCGCCCTCTAAAACAATGGAGCCGGACGCATCGGAGATGTTCCAGGTGGTTTCCGCCGGGTAGTTATCGGTGAGCAAAACAAAGGTGATGACTGAGCCGTTGATAATACAAGAACCGTCATCTTCGAGGGCAGTAGGTTCGTAATTGCAGGCGTCTGGATCGGTGCAACCTACATCGGAATTGTAACCAGAAGGGTAACCGTCCAACACCAAGGTTCCGGAATTGACGGGATCCAAGTATTCGCTAACCCCTAATCCCCAGCTGATGTTGAACCGGCCGTAATAGTCGAAGGCTCCATTGTTGACGCTGCCGGAACACGCGGCCGCCCCGCCGTACAGTTGCCCAATGATGCGGTGATTCTGATCAAAAAGCGGCGAGCCTGACGAGCCGGGCTCTGTTACGCCATCTTCCCAGTTGTCGATCCACCACACTTGTGCACCACCCGTGGAAGAGGCGTAGGGGCTGTCCTCTTCAAAACAGATTTTTTTGACATCTCCGGAAGGGTGGTGAATTCCGGTGGCGTTTTCGGGGGTGGCACCAGAGGCGTCCCACCCGGCGTATTCCACGTCCCATGAAGCGGGCGGTGCGCTGCTCAATTCGATGAGCGCTACATCTGCTCCGCCATCTGCGACCAAGAGGTTCCCTCCAGAAATGCTCATGGAAGTGGGCCCTGAACTGCCGGAGCACGTGCTGCTTTCGTGGTTGAAATAGTACGTCCATGTATTGGGATTGCCCAAGCAGTGGTTGGCCGTTAGGAAGTAGGGCGTTCCATCATTGGCGGTGTTGTTGATCATCGAGCCTGAGCAGGATGCAAATCCACCATTCACGATGAGCGCAACCGCGGTTTTCTCGATTTGCCAGTCTGCACCTTCTGGACAATTGACGTTTATGTTGCAGCTGCCGCTGTTGCCGAAAGGACCTTGAACGTTCATTTTTTCATCGACTTCTTCCGCTCGTTTGAGCAGGGAGCGGTAGCCTTGAACGGCTTGACTGACAATCAAGACGGGTGTCTCCATCAGGCCTTGCGGTTGGCGGTATTCTAGGACAACGCCGTTTCCGTCAAGGAGCCCAATGGCCAAACCGCCCCAAGGCTTTTCATTGGCATACGTGAAGCTTCCCAAAAAGGCTTCTCGGGATGCGTTCCATACAAACAGCTCACCGCCCTTAGGCACATCAAATGACGAGAAATAGAAACTCCAGCTGGTGGCCAATTCGGCGCGCACCCCCAATCTCCACACATCGTACGCCCCTTCCTGGGTCCACGTTCCATGGGTCTCGGCATCCCACAGTACTTCATGCTCAATGCCAAACCGCCAAGGTGCGTCTTTGAATTTTGCGGTTGCTGCGTCTTCACTAGCAAGCTGCTCCATGTCCAATGCTTCAAATTCCATCCATTCAATGGATACCGGTTCGGAGATGTTCCATTGTTGCGGCATTTTGCCTTGGCTGATTTGCGCCATCATCTGGACGGGCAGGACAAGAACAAGCAGGGCGAGCACGAGAAAGAGAAAGGAGAGTTTGGAGCAGTTTCGCATGGCAAACGATAATTTGGATTGACACAACCGTGTGTCAATCAATGTATTAAAAATCCGCCTGTTTGCCTAATGTGCGGCCGCTTGCTCCCCAGAAAAGGCAGCGCTGGTTAAGCCCAGCTTTCTTGGCGTCCGAGCCGCCAGAGCATGCGTGCGTGCAGTGCCAAGGCACTGACGAAGGTGGTGGAGGAACGGTATGGCAGTCCAAACTCTTCTGCCGTCTTTTTCACAATCGGCGCCAAGGCGCGGAAGTGAATGTGGCAAACGTTGGGGAATAGGTGGTGTTCAATTTGGTGATTGAGCCCGCCGCACAGCCAAGTAAATACCCGCGACCCGGTACCGAAGTTGGCTGTAGACTTGAGCTGATGTGAAAGCGTGTCGTCATCCATATTGCCTCCAACTTCCGCCTGTGCGAATTGCAAATCCTCAAGAACGTGTGCGGGCTGGAAAATGCATGCTAACGTCAAGCCAGTGACCGCGTGCATCACTGCCCATCCGGCCAGAATCATCCCAAACGACATGCCGCTGAAGATCAAGGGCAAACCGATGATGTAGCTGAAGTATAGGATTTTGCCAATGATCATCTCGCGCAGGAGTTGCGGCACCGTGGAACCGGATGATTTGATCAGTCCTTTTTTCTTATATCGGGCCAATGCCAACCAATCCTTCGCCGTCATCCAAAACAGTGTCATGATGCCGTAGAAGAACCACGCATAAATGAATTGCAGCTTGTGCACCTTTTTCAAAGGACGATCGGGACTGAAACGCAACAATCCGGGCGTATCGATGTCTTCGTCCAAGCCATCAATATTGGTGAAACTGTGGTGGAGGACGTTGTGTTGAATCCGCCACATGGCCGAACTCCCGCCGACCAAATCAAGCACCTTACCGATGACGGCGTTCACGCGCTTGTTGGAGCTGAATGCACCGTGGTTGGCATCGTGCATGACATTCAAACCTATGCCGGCTAAACCAAAGCCCATGACGACCTCTGTAATCCAGAATCCCCAGCTTGCATCAGTGACACCGAAGGTGATTAATCCCCAGGGCACGAAGAATGCAGCCAGCATCACGACGGTTTTGAGGTACATGCGCCAGTCGCCCTGACGGGATTTTCCAGTTTCCTTGAAATACGCGTCAACGCGCGCTCGGAGGGCTTTGCTGAAGTCGGATTGGGTCCGATTGAAGCGAACGATTGGAATTTGCATGAATAGAATTGAAAGGGCGAATATAGAGGGTCGGTTTATACTAAAACAGTACCAGGTCCGTGGGTGTTCACAATTAAACGTGATGAAAGGGAATGTTGTATCTTCGTCGTCCATCTTCGGGCATTTAGCTCAGTTGGTTAGAGCGCTACCTTGACATGGTAGAGGTCACTGGTTCGAATCCAGTATTGCCCACCACTTACGAATCCCCCGTCAGTCTCTGGACCGGCAGGGGATTTTCGTTGGCATGCCATGGCGCGTCACTTCGGAAACACTGGCTCAATGCGGTAATGGAACCGGTAATCGCCGTACGGCAACTGGTATTCAGGTAAAGGCAGCGCCCCCCAGCTGTTGACGCACCCCACGCCCGAATGGAATCCGTCGATATTGACGAAAACGGAGGACTCCTGCTCCAGCAACCGCACGTGGGATTGAACAGCGGCTTTGTCCGGACCGGGATCCAGGACTTCCATCCGGTGGTGCGCTGCTGAAAAGTGGAAGGTGCTGTCGGTGCTGAACCGTACCCCGGCCCCTTCGGTATTGGTGAAGGTGACCTCATGCACATCAGTCCGAAGTCCGTTGTGCTGAGGCCGGGCGTAGAGCGTGAAGAGGTCCTCCACATCTGATCGGTATCGTCCCACGAGGGCGGTCGTGTTCCGGTCGGTAGTGGTTTCACCCGGGCCTCGCCCGTACCAGGCGGCCTCGGTCAGCGATGCGTCTAGCGTGAAGCGGTTACCAAAGCGGTACAGGTTGCTGTGCTGGCCCTCAGCCAACTGCGCCCCCCAACGGTTGAGTTCGGGTGCCGCCTCGCCGGCCAATGCTTGCAGTGCGTTGGTGACCTCGATGCTGCCGTCTCCGTGCACGGTGAATTGCTGCGTGCATAGGGCATCGCTGCCAAGCAGCATGGATTCGAAAACGATGCTCGCGCTCCCATCTTTGTGCGGGCGAATGACGTGCGTCGGCGCTTTGGCGTTGGAAAGTGGGGGGCGCCATTCCGCATAGAGTTCGGGGGTCCCCGCGCCGTAGTCGTTGTCGACGGGCGCCCGCCAGAAATTCACCTGGGCGCCTTCGGTGATGAGGTCGCGGCCTTCGACCGTGTAGCGCACCAATCGGCCTGTTGACAGGTCCCAAGCCGCCTCAAACCCACTGCCGGAAACCATCCATTGACCGGCATTGCGTTGCTGGCGCAAGTCACCTGCCGCGGCAGCTGAACGCTCGATAACGCTGCCCTTTTGCAGCTCAAACTGCGCACGCGCAACTTCATGACCTACCGGGAGCAACGGTTCTGCAGCGGCCAAACGCGCGGAGACATTCAAGTGCACCCGCCCCTCCGTTTTCCATTCCGGAAGTGCGAGGCGCATTTCCTGTTGCGGCCCTACCTGCAATCGACCAAACGTGCCTGTCTCGGTCACATGCCCGTCTGTAAGCAACGACCAATGGAGCTCATAGACGTCAGCATTGCGAAAGAAGTACTCGTTTCGAACGACCAATTCGTCCTCGTCCAAGGCGAATTGCAACGGCTGCATCACGTATTTCGCCTCTTCGAAATGCGGCTGCGGCACTCGGTCCGCGCGCACCAAGCCGTTGTTCAGGAAATTGTGATCGCTCGGCACGTCGGGCCCGCCATAATCCCCGCCGTAAGCGAAGAACGTGCGGCCGTCTTGCTCCGCCAGCAGTCCTTGGTCGATGAAGTCCCAGATGAACCCGCCTTGGAGGATGTCGTATTGCCGAAAGAGGTCCCAGTATTCCTGGAAACCGCCGAGGCTATTGCCCATTGCGTGGGCGTATTCGCAGAGAATGAACGGCCGCATCTGCGTGCTGTCCAGCGCATACCGCTCGAGCGCGTCGTAATGCGCGTACATGTCCCCGATGATGTCGGTGTTCCACTCGTGCACGGCCCGTTCGTAAGCCACAAAGCGTGTGCTGTCCTCGGACTTGGTCCACAAGTAGAGTTGGTAAAAGTTGTACCCGTTGCCCGCTTCATTGCCCATCGACCAAACGATTATGCTCGGGTGGTTGCGGTCGCGTTCGACCATGCGCTGCATGCGGCTCATATGGGCGTCGAGCCAATCTGGATTATTGCCGAGCGTGCGGTCCAGATTGTACCCCATGCCGTGCGATTCGATGTTGGCCTCGTCATACACGTACAGGCCGTATTCGTCGCACAGGTCGTACCAGTAGGGGTCGTTGGGGTAGTGCGACGTCCGCACGGCGTTGACGTTGTGGGCCTTCATCAGTCGGATGTCCTCGAGCATGGCTTGGCGCGACACCACGTGCCCTGTTTCGAGGTGATGCTCGTGGCGGTTGACGCCTTTGATTAGCACCGGCTGGCCGTTGACGAGCAGCTGCTTGCCCCGAATCTCGACTTTGCGAAATCCAATGCGCTCCCGGATGGCCTCGATGCACCGGCCTTTCGAATCGTTCAGGACCAGATCCAAATCATATAAATGCGGGGTTTCTGCTGTCCACAGCGCCGCATCGGGCACTCGGGTGATCAGCCGCGTACCGCCTTCAATGGCTTCCGACGTCCATGTGCATTCGATACGGGTTCCTGCATAGGCGAGCGCGGCCTTCACTTGCGGCGCGCGCCTCAGCCCCCCTTGGCCCCAAAATACATCCACCGTCAAGAGCCCATCGGTGTAAGCGGCGTCCACATCGGCCACCACGTGAAAATCTCGGATATGTGCGTCCGGCTGTGTGTAGAGGTAGACGTCCCGTTCAATGCCCGAGATGCGCCAGAAATCTTGGCATTCGAGGTAGCTGCCGTCCGACCACCGGTACACCTCGACCGCCAAGGTGTTGATCCCCGGTTTAAGGGCATCGGTGATGTTAAACTCAGCGGGCAGCTTTGAGCCCTGGCTGTAGCCGATGGCCTCGCCATTCACCCACAGGTAAAAGGCGGATTTCACCGCGCCAAAATGCACAATCACCTGCTGGCCATCCCATAAATCGGGCATCTCAAACGTGCGCAGGTAGGAGCCGACGGGGTTGTCGCCGTCGGGAATGTCCGGAGGCGAGGGGCGCTGGTGGAAACTGAAAGCGTAGGGGTGGTTCACATAGATGGGGGTGCCGTGGCCTTCTACTTCCCAGTTGGCCGGAACGGGGATGTCGTCCCATGCGCTGGCATCGAATTTGTTTTCGAAAAAATCCATCGGACGTTCCTCCGGCGTCGGAGCGTAATGGAACTTCCATACGCCGTTGAGGCTCATAAACCGACCGGAAGAATCCGGGATGCCCTGCTCCGCTAGCGCCGCAGTTTCAAACGCAAAAAAGCTCGCACGCTGTGCCTGTTTGTTGCGTTCAATAACGGCGGGGTTTTCCCAGTCGAAAGGCGCAACGGCCGATTGGCCGAGAGCAAGGGAAGCAAATGCAAGCCATCCGGCAACGAACGTGAAGCGCGTGGTGTAGGTCATGGGTTTAAGGTACGAACGTGTCAAAAGAACAACTATTTTGCATCCGCACCGCCTTGGAATGATCTCGGCATCCGGCAATTAACCCTTACGCACATGACGGCTCAATTCGCCCTCACGGACTACATCGTTTTCATTGTTTACGCCGCGCTGATCCTCGGCGTTGGGCTTTACGTTTCCCGCAGCAAGGATGGGAAGGAGAAGAGCGCGGAGGACTACTTCCTCGCGAGCAAATCGCTTCCGTGGTGGGCCATCGGGGCTTCGCTGATCGCCGCGAACATCTCCGCTGAACAGTTCATCGGGATGTCCGGCTCGGGCTTCAGCTTGGGACTGGCCATCGCCTCGTACGAGTGGATGGCGGCGCTGACCTTGCTGATTGTCGGAAAGTACTTCCTACCCATTTTCATCGAGAAGGGCCTGTACACCATTCCTGAGTTTGTCGAGAAACGCTACTCCACCCAACTTAAGACCATTCTCGCCGTCTTCTGGATTGCGCTCTATGTCTTCGTCAACCTTGCTTCGGTGCTGTACCTCGGCTCCCTTGCGCTGGAGACGATTATGGGAATTCCGATGATTTACGGTGTGCTTGGTTTGGCGTTGTTCGCCGTGGCCTATTCGCTGTATGGGGGGCTTTCTGCCGTCTCGTGGACGGATGTCATTCAGGTAGTCTTCCTCATCCTTGGGGGGATGGTCACCACGTACCTCGCGCTCGACACCGTTTCCGGCGGTCAGGGAATGTGGGCCGGCTTCCAGACCATCTATGAATCGGCGCCGGACAAATTTGCCATGATCCTCGACAAGTCCCATCCGGAGTATAACAACCTCCCGGGTATCGGCGTCTTGGTCGGTGGGATGTGGGTGGCTAACGTGTACTACTGGGGCTTCAACCAGTACATCATTCAGCGGACGCTGGCGGCCAAATCCTTAAACGAAGCGCAGAACGGCATCCTCTTCGCTGCCGGTCTCAAACTCATCCTTCCCCTCATCGTGGTCATCCCCGGCATCGCGGCCTATGTCATGATCGAGGACCCGGCCATAATGACCAGCTTGGGCGAGGCGGGCCAATTGAACATGCCGTCCACTGCCCAAGCCGACAAGGCGTACCCGTGGCTGCTGCAATTTTTGCCCACCGGGCTGAAGGGCCTCGCGTTTGCTGCGCTGGCTGCCGCTATTGTTTCTTCCTTGGCGTCAATGCTGAATTCGACGTCCACGATTTTCACAATGGACATTTACAAGCAATACATCAACCCCGAAGCGGGAGACCGAGCGACCGTGCGCACGGGACGGATTGCGGCGGTCGTGGCCTTGGCCATCGCGTGTGTGATGGCACCGCTTCTCGGGGGCATCGATCAGGCATTCCAATTTATTCAGGAATACACCGGAGTAGTGAGCCCGGGTATCCTCGCGGTTTTCTTGCTGGGGTTGTTCTGGAAGAAAACCACCAACCGTGGCGCCATTGTAGGCGCACTTGCCTCGATTCCCATCGCAATGTATTTCAAGGTGGCGCCCAAAGGCTGGTCCGACAGCGCGGTGTTCTTGGATTTGCCGTTCCTCGATCAGATGGGGTACACCACGTTGCTGACCATGGCGGTCATCGCAGCTGTAAGTTGGAGCGAAGGCCAGGGGGCCGATGATGCAAAGGGCATCGCCATTTCTAAGCGTACCTTCAAGACCGGGCCGGTCTTCAACGTGGGTGCTTTTGCGGTGATGGTGGTATTAGTGGTGCTTTACGGGCTGTTCTGGAGCTGAGCGGAGGTGTTCATCGCTTGATGGACTGCGCCCACTTGGCTCCGTTCGGCGACTCGAGGCTGACAATGGCATACGGAGGCAAGGCGGTGTTGCCAACCCAGACGGATTCGTAGCCGTCGTAAATCCCCGATGTAACCAATCGTCCAGTGATGTCCCACACCGACCACCGGGCGTTCGACCACCCCTCCCTGAGGTGGATGCGGATACCGTCGGCTTCGTTCACGACCTGCGGTTCGTGTTGCGCAAAGCAGATGACAATTGAAGGTTCGCCCACGGTGCCGGTAATGTAGTGCACGGTGCCGCTGGAGCTGTGTTGCCAAGCGATGTGTAAAATGGGCTCTTCTAAGTCGCCCGTGGAGAAGGCCACCACCGGGCGCCGGTGCTGACCGGTCCAGCCTTCAGTGAGGTTTTGGGCCACGTCGGTAAAGTTCCAGTCGTTGCCCTGGCTCAGGGCGATTTGAATGTCGTAGCCACCGGTGTTTTGTTCCCACGCCAAGGCCACGAGCGGCTCGCCGCTTCCATTCCATTGCGCCAGCACAGGCACGTTTTGGGTGGCGTTTTCGAATTGCGACACCGTGACTGATTCTGTTAAATCCCAAGCTCCTGCGCCTCCGTCAGCGGCCAAGTCCACTTGCGACACGTAAACCCGCGATTGTCCGGAGACTCCTGCTGCGGACATGTAAGAAACGAGGTACTTACTGTCTCCGACAGGTCCCGTGACGCTTGGGCCGCTTTCCGGGCAGCTGCTGATCATCCAATCCAACGGATCCACGTCGATGGCGGCGTCCCAATCCGCGCCGTCGCCGGAACTCATGAGCCAGAAATCACGCAGGTTGTTGTTGTTGTTGCGGACGAGGTCGTAGTACCGGCCCTCGGCCCAAAACGGGAGCGAAGGGCAGCACTCGCAAACCGCATTTCCATCGGCGTTGGCGCTGGCATTGACCGCGTCGAGCCAGGTGGCGCCGCCGTCCGGAGAACGCAGGATCCCTTCGTAGACCGTGGCGGGATTGTTGCCCAATTTTACCCCGGCAAACGGATTGCCCATCTCATCAATGCCCACACACGGCATGAAGTGGTCTTCGGTAGCGTTCGGTACCATGGCCACCGGTTCACTCCATGTTGCACCGCCGTTGGTGGAATGCACGCTGCGCGCACCGGTCGCCCATTGCCCAGCGAGTTGGTACGTTAGCACCACATAATCGCCTTGGCTCGCCAGCCGTGGACCTTCCGCATCGGACATGAACACGTTTTCGTTGGGGTCGATTTCGGTGGGCTCCGCGAAGCCATCAGCGGCCGCATCCCATTTGGTGACGTAGAGGTGGCCGTTGGTGCCGAAGGCAATGATGGGTTCGCCTGCGACGTTCATGGCCATGCGGATGGCCTTGTTCCCGTAGGAGTTGGGGGCGATTTCGATGGGTTCTCCGGCGGGGAGAAAAACGAGCCCTTGGGCGTGGAGGCCGACCGTGAGTGCCGTGAAGGCGAAGCACAATCCGATAAAAACGTTATTTGGATTCATTCTGAATACCGTGTTCGAGGGATGCGGAGGAAAGGTACGAGGAAGTACATTTGTTCTCATGAAAGCCAAGCGCCTTTCTGAAATGAAGCCCCGCGAAAAGGGTGTTATCGGACACATCGAATGCCCGGATGCCGCCATGGCGTTGGTGGAGATGGGCTGCTGCCCCGGTGAGGAGATGACAGTAGCGCATGTGGCGCCCGGTGATGGCCCCATGGCAGTATTCTCGGGAGGCCGCAAAGTGGCCCTCCGTCGGCAAGCGGCCGATATGTTGTGGATGGTGCCCGAAGTGGTGGCCTGATTCGTTACGCCAGCACTTGATAAACAAGCAACGCCAATCCATATGCGAACAGCGTAAACCCAATGGCTTGCGCCAAGGCCCACGGCCAACTCTTCAGTTCTTTTCGAACGATGACCACGGTGCTCATGCACTGCATGGCGTACATGTAGAAAATCAGCAGCGACGCCGCTGATGCGGTATTCAATAACGGCTTCCCGGTCGCCGGGTGCACCTCCTGGGTCAAGCGCTGCTGCAACTGCCGGATGCGGCCTTCATCTGAGCTCGCTTCTGTGCCGCCAGGAAACAACGTGCTCATCGTACCGACAAATACCTCGCGCGCAGCAAACGAGCTGAGGATGGCAATGCCCATGCGACCGTCGTACCCCAAGGGGCGCACGGCCGGTTCGATCCAATTGCCGAGGTGTCCGAGCCAGGAAGCCTCCATTCGTGCCGACTCTAGGTCTTCCGGCGCCGCATCTTTCAAATGGGCATACCGGTCCTCAACAGCCTCCATCGCATCGGATGGACCGAATTGGCTGAGCCCCCAAATCACCATCGAGATGATCAAGATGACTTGCCCAGCACTGGACACAAAACTCCAGCCTTTGCTTCCCATTTCTCGGGCCACTTCGCCCAGTCGCGGCCAACGGTAGGCAGGCCATTCCATGGTGAACTGGCCTTCATTTTTATCGGGCAACCCTCGGTTTAACGCCCAAGCCAGGGCAAGGGCTGACACCGAGCTGGCCACATATAGTCCGAACAAGAACAACCCCTGCACCTTGAATCCCCCTACGGTGGTGTTGGGGACGACAAACCCAATCAAGAATGCGTACACCGGCAGTCGCGCGGCACAGGTCATCAACGGCGTGACCAAGATGGTGATGAGTTGCTCGCGTTTGCCGGGGATGGTCCGGGCCGCCATGACCGCCGGAACAGCGCACGCCATGCCCCCAATCAGCGGCACCACGGAGCGCCCGCTCAATCCCAATCGCTCCAAAAAGCGATCGCCCAAAAAGCCCACGCGCGCCATGTAACCGGTCGCTTCCAATGCGCTCGTCAAGCCGAACAAAATCATAATCTGCGGCACAAACACAACAATGCCGGCGATGCCGTTCAAAACCCCGTCGAGCAACAATCCTTTCCACCAACCCTCGGCCATGGCACTGTCTGCGGCTTGGTACAACCACCCAAACGCCCGGTCTACAGCATCCATGGGTGCTTCGGACCACGCGTACACCGCTTGGAAAATCCCGAAGAACACCAAGGCCAAGATGGCGTGTCCCCAGACCGGGTGGGTTAAGATGCGGTCAATGCGCGTCGTACGCTCCGAGGCCTCTTCCCACGGGAATTCGGGTCCATTGGGGATGAGCGATTCGGCGTTGTTGCGGATGTGTTCCATGCGCCAGCCGGCCTCCTCCAGTTGCAAGGCAGCCGACGACTCCTCGAGCTGTGCGCGGGCGGCCTCGAGTGCCATGGTTTGAGCGTTGTTCAGCCAAACAGGCAGGTCACGTGCCCGCAGGTACCAGGCTTGTTGCGATTCAGTGGCATGTGGAAAGAGGGCTTTCAAAGCTTCGAAGGTGGCGCCCCATGCAGCCGGCGTAATCCGTTCGTCGCGGTGGGTGCTCACCCGCGGTTCAGTCTTTGCCAATGCGGTGTGCAATCGGTCCTTTCGTTCCTTCTCGAAGTGGAAGGAGAAGGCGGGAACGCCCAACCAGGCTTCCAGGGCTTCGAGCCGTACGTCGGTGGCATCGGTCCGGTTGATGATGACGGTTGCAGGGAAGCCCATCTCCAAGACTTGCAGCGCCAAGAAGAGGCTGCTGCGAACGTGGGCGCTGTCGAGGACAATCCACACGGCATCGGGTTGCAGCTCGGGGTCGAGCAATTCCCGTTGGGTGACGCGCTCATCGTCCGCCTTGGCGAACAGGCTGTAGGTGCCGGGTAGGTCCACAAGTTGAACACCGGGCTGGGCCTTCCACGGAGCCTCGTACCGCTCGACTGTGACGCCCGGCATGTTGCTGACCTTGGCTCGTCGCCCGGTGAGGCGATTGAAGAGCGTGGTTTTACCACAATTGGGGTTGCCGACAAGCGCAATTTTCACGGGTCAAATTTCGGGGTTTCAAAGGCGGCCTCCTATCCCATGATTGGGGGATTCAATGGCGCACCAACCATTGGGCTGGATCTTGGGGGGAGTGGCTGTTGCCTTGGACGCGCCACACTTCGAAGTGTAGAGTAGATTGGCCGTTGGTGGTCAATACAGCGCCGATTTTCTCCCCGGCTTCCACCTGTCCGCCCTTTGCAACGGTAGCTGTCATGAGGTTACTGTACACGGTGCGGAAGGCGCCGTGCGAAAGGATGACGGTCCAGCCGGCGCCGGGGATTTCAAACGTGCTGGATACCGTGCCGCCGAAGACGGAAAGGACCGAACTTCTGGCTTCGGTGGAGATATCGATGCCATTGTTGTCGATGGTGATTCCGGGCAGACTCGGGTGCGGCTGGCGCCCGAATTTTCCCGTCAGTACGCCTCGGAGGACCGGCCAAGGTAGGGCCGATCGGTTGCGCTCAAAAGCTGCGGAGACGATTTTCCCTTCCGGGGTGAGCGCGAACTCGCCCGCTGAACTCTCCCGTTCGGCTTTGAGTTCGGCTTCGATGATTTTGCGGATGGCTTTGTTCAGGCGCTTCTTCTCCGCCTCAGCTTGCTGGACCTGTGCGCGCAACCGGGATTCTTCTCCCTTTAGCGATTCGACCAAGGCTCGCCGCTGGCTGCGGTCTTTGGCCAAGCGGTTGCGCTCGCTTCGCACGTCCGCGAGGACCTTTTCCAATTCCTCCCGTTTGACCTCGAGGGACAACCGGTTTTCTGCAAGCTCCACCTGCGAATCTTGTATTTGCTCCACCTGCTCCTTGCGTAGGGAAGAGTAAGATTGCAGGAGTTGGAACCGAATGACTGCTTGGGCAAAGTGTTCTGCGGCGAAAACGTACATCCACGGGTTGTGCCCGAGGGAATGCTTGTAGGCCGCTTGGATCATCCGTGCGTACTCATCCTTCATGGCAGCGATGTGCCCTTCGAGCGATCGGATTTCTGAATCGGTATTGGTCATGGATCGCTCGAGTGCCCGGATTTCGGCTTGGTGGTGCTGAATGAGTTGTTCGCGCAAGCTCATTCGTTCGTTGACGAGCCGGAGCTGAACGAGGGCGTCTTTCTTGTTCGAGGCTGTTTGGTTGAGGAGCTTTTCGGTGGTGGCGATTTTGGCTTGAATTGCATCGCGCTCCTTTTGTAAGTCGGCTTTATTCTGCGCTTGGGCACCAACGAAGCATCCAAACACAGCGGCGCCCACCAAGACGAGCGTACGGAAGCCTGCGCTAGAAGCCGGTGCGCTGCTCATAGCCTTCGGGGATTTCAAATGGGAAGTCGTACGCCCGCCCAAACCGTTTGCGGATCACTTCCCACTCCATGGTTGCAGAACCATCGATGGTGGTAATCATGACGCGGCATGCATTCGGGAACCGCCCGCCGTCAAACGCCTCAAATTCGCTGCGTTCGAGCGTCAATGACCGCTGGTAGTAGAGGTCGTCAAACTGGTCACGCACCGGGTCGAAGGTCAGACCTTCAAACCAGTGCCGATTGATGAGCAAGTCCTCATCTTCGGTGCGATTGCGCAGCCGCTCGTACCGCCGCATTGGCAGTTGAATGTTCAACGAATCTTCGGGTTCCAAATTGTTATCGTCGACTCCGATTAACCGGCGGACCTTACGTTTGTACTTGCCGATCAGGGCGTAGTTGTCACCGTCCACCTTGGAATTAAATTTGTCTTCGGCCGGGTCGAGCCCCATAGGGAATCCACCCAAAATGGCTTGTACGTCTTCAAAGGCCAACGGCGTGTCTGCCCATTCACCGAGCGCGTCGTAATTGCCGGCGTAGTAAAATTTGTTCCCCGGGATTTTACTGACAAAAAGTACGGTATCGGGCTCCAGCATGATGCGCGCCACCTCAACCCCCAATGCAGGGGAAATGCTCATCCAGATGGCACTGTCGCGGGCCATGCGTACTGAGGCCTTAAAGGATTCCCGCTGCCCGTCGGCATCCACCGTGACGTCCAATCGCATGCCCACCCAGTCCCACTCGGCTGCCTGTTCGTCGTAGCGCTCCAAGATTTGCCCAACACTAAGGTTTTTCAGGGGTTTACCGCGGGCAATTCGCGCTGAATTCGAGCACCCCGTAGCCATGCTCAACAGCACACCCAACGCCAAGAAAAGGAGGGGCCGCTGTATCATTGGTGTGCTTGGATTTTGGTGTTCAGTGCATCGGCATCGCCCCCGGCTTCAACGGCCCGCTGCCAGGAGGCCACCGCACCGGCAGCGTCACCCATGGCCAACCGAATGTCCCCGTCGTGTTCCCAAAACGCCGGGCCTTGGTTTTCGGATTGGAACAGAGCTTGCGTGATGAAATCCAACGCCTCCGGGTACCGTCCGTTTTTGTACAGCGTCCACGCATGGGTGTCCATGAAATTTGGCTCCATCGGCGCCAGCTCCATCAAGCGTGTACTCAGCTCAAGTGCACGCGGTAAATTTTCATTGGACTCGGCCAAGTAGTAGGCGTAGTTGTTCAGCACCCCGGGATTGTCTGGCAGCCGCTCGAGGCTTTTCTCGTAAGCCGCGAAGGCGCGCGTGGGGTCCCCCGTTCGGTGCAGGGCATCGCCGAGCATGCCATGCATGAGGCCCTCCTTTTCCGGGGCGTCCAAAATGACCCCAAGGCCGCGATTCAACACGTTCACCACTGTCGTGAAATCCCCTTGATCTAGGGCAGCCACGGCTGCGTAGTAGGCGAAATTGGCTTCCAGCGGGAACATGTCCATGGCCTGGGTTGCGTGGGACAGCATGTCAGCAGCGCGATTCAAATCTGCGTCGAGCGCGATAATGTTAGTCCAGGTAAACGGATCCGCGGGGTTGGCTTCAATGGCAGCCTCGGCATGGATAATCGCTGCTTCGAGACGGCCCTGCCCCTGTTCGTAATCGGCAGCGAGTATGTGGAGTTCAGCAGATTTGGGATGCTGGCCCAAGGCGGTCTCGAGGAGCGCTTCGACCAATGGATTTAAGCTGGGGTCGACGGCAGCGATTTGTAGGTATTGCACCAAGATTTCGCGTTTCTCTTCGATGAACACGTCTTGGGAAGCAAATGCAATCAGGAGTGCGTCTTGTGCCTGCCTAATTTCATTGAGTGCGGTGTAGAGGTGAGCCAAATCGAGTTGCGCCACACCATCACTCGGGTCATCTTCAACGACCTCTAGCAGTGCAGCCAACGCGGCATCGTCCTGTCCCGTTGCCCGCAGCATTTGCGCCCATTGCAGCTTGAATTCGGCGATGTCCGGAAACTCCACAACAGCCTCCTCGAGTCCGTGGTAAATGGCTTCGTAGTCGCTGAGCAATTCCAAGAAGTAAAACCGCTGTAAACGCACGTCGGGGTCGCCGGGCGTCTCCGCTTCGTACGCATCACAGAGCGCCAACGCGGCAGCGGGCTCACCGGCATCGGCAAGCTGCATGCTCCAATCGTAAATCCAATCCAGGTCACCGGGCCGGGCCTGCACCACCCACACCAGGTCTTCCAGTGCGGCATCCGTGTCGCCCAAGGCCAGCAGGGCTTTGGCCCGGTATTCGTGGGCCCATCGGTGGTCAGCATCTGCTTCCAGCACTGGATTGAGGTGGTTGACCGCCGACTCGTATTGTTCGCGTAGCAGGTCGATTTTGGCCAGATCGAAGTGGAGTGCGCGCTCTTCGGGTTGCATGTCCAAGCACGCCAAGAAGGACGTGTAGGCCAAGTCCAAATCGCCTTTGGCGAGGTGATTCTGGGCTTCGAAATAGGTGCGTTGAAAGCCTTCATCGTACACGGGCAAACTGGCGAGGTCTGCAGGAGTTTTGCATCCGCCGAGTGTGGCCGCGAAGGCCACGAGTGTGCAACCGATGAACGATGAGGAGCGCACGTCTAACTGATTTCGTTGTAATCGCCCAAACTCACGTCGGTGGGAATGCCAAGGACGCGGGCGTGGTTTCCAATCATAGCGTTGCGGACGACCTTGTTTTTCAATACGGAATGGGCCTGAATGAGTGAGTTACTCACGCGGGTATCTTCGATGGAGGTGCCTTCACCGATACTGACATGTGGGCCGACTACCGAGTTGACGATGCGCGCGCCCGATCCGATGTGGCACGGGGGCAGGATGATGCTGTTTTCGACGACTGCATCGGCTGGGACCGTGAGTTCGTCTGCGGTGAGGTCGAGGATGCGCTGGTTGGTATCGACCGTGGCCACTTTGTTGCCGCAATCCATCCAATGCGTCACCGTGCCGGGTTCGAAGCGCGCGCCCGCTTGGGTCATGTTGCGCAGGGCATCGGGCAGTTGGTATTCGCCTCCGATCATGACGTTTTCGTCAATGAGGCGCTGCAGTTCGCGCTTCAAGCGTTCTCCGTCGCGGAAGGCGTAGATGCCAATCATGGCGAGGTCTGACACAAATTCCGAGGGCTTCTCGACGTAATCCGTGATAGCGCCGTCTTTATCGGTGACCACAACGCCAAACGCGTTTGGGTTTTCCACTTGCTTGACAAAAAGCACGCCGTCCGCGGTCGGATCGATCGTAAAATCGGCGCGAAACAAGGTGTCCGCAAATGCCACCACCACAGGCCCGGTTAAGCACGCCGCCCCGCACAAAATCGCGTGCGCCGTGCCCAGCGGTTCTTCCTGGTAGCAGATGTGGCCTTTCGCTCCGAGGCGCTCAGCTACCGCCAGTAACTGGGCCTCCACCTCGGCTCCGAAATCGCCAATGACGAAGGCAATCTCCTCCACAGGTTCGGCGCTCATGGCAACGATGTCTTCGGCCAAGCGCTCGACGATGGGCTTTCCACCAACGGGCACCAAGGGCTTGGGTACGGTGAGCGTGTGGGGGCGAAGTCGGCTGCCGCGGCCGGCCATGGGGATGACGATGTTCATGATGTGTTCAGCTTAATGGGTTCCTGTGCTTCCAAAGCCGCCGGTGCCCCGCTGGCTTTCGGGTAAATTCTCGGTTTCGGACCAAACGATGCGCTCGTACTTCGCGAGGACCAATTGGGCAATGCGCTCTCCGTTTTCGATGGTGAAGGGTTGCGTCCCGTGGTTGATGAGGAGCACGCCAATCTCTCCGCGGTAGTCGGCGTCAATGGTGCCGGGGGCATTCAGTACCGTGATGCCGTGTTTGAAGGCAAGGCCGGACCGCGGCCGAACTTGGAGTTCGGTGCCCACGGGCAGCGCTGCGAACAGTCCGGTTGGGATCAGTTGGCACGCACCGGGCTGCAGTACGACCGGAGTTTCCAGCTTGGCCCGCACGTCCATGCCGGCGCTTGAGGGCGTCGCATAAGCCGGCAGGGCGTGGCCGCTGCGGTTTCGGATGAAGACGTGCGCTTCGTTGCTCATTTTCCCGGGAATTGGGGTTTGCGTTTTTCGATGAAGGCGCGGGTGCCTTCTTTGAAGTCCTCGGTTTCGAAGCTGGCACCAAAGCACGAGATCTCGGCCTCGAAGCCGTTGATGCCTTCTTCGTATCCGGCCAACACGGCTTGGATGGCGGTTTGAAGGGCCCGCGGCGAATTCTTCATCATTTTTCGTGCCATGTTGTCGGCCGCCTCGGCCAGCGATTCCAATGGCACTACTTGGTTGACCAAGCCACAGGCCAAGCCATCCGCTGCGTTGACCATGCCGGCGGTCAAAATTATTTCAAAAGCCTTGCCCTTTCCGACCACCTGCGGCAACCGTTGCGTTCCCCCGTAACCAGGGATAGCACCAAGCGACACTTCTGGCAATCCCATGCGGGCATTTTCAGAAGCAATGCGCACGTGGCAAGCTAGGGCAAGTTCCAAGCCACCGCCCAATGCGAAACCGTTGATGGCCGCAATGACGGGTTTTGTGCTGCGTTCGATGCGGTTGAACAGGTGGTCTTGGCCGTGCTGGGCGAGTTGCTTGCCTTGCTTGGCATTGAAGTTGGCAAATTCCTTGATATCCGCGCCGGCCACAAAAGCCTTTTCACCGCTTCCAGTGAGGATGATGACTTGGATGTCGGGTTGTGTTTGGGCGTTTTCAATGGCCTCAGCCAATTCGGAAATAACCGCCGCGTTGAGGGCATTCAAGGCTTCGGGGCGCGTGATGGTCAAGGTCAGGACGCCCGCGTTGATGGAGGAGTGAATCAAAGAATCAGACATGGGGTGGAAACGCCGGGAATGAAAGCCCCAAATTACGAAAGGAGCCGGCAGGAATCGGCTTCTCGAATCCGGGTTGTTCACCGCAGGTTCTTGGGACGTGAGGCCAGGAGTTCAGCTGTGTATTCGGTAGCCGGTTGGCGCATGATGTCCTCGGTTCCCCCGGCCTCCACGATGCGGCCTTTTTCAAGGATGATGAGCCTGTTGCAGAACGAGGCCACCACATCGAGGTCGTGGCTGATAAACAGGTAAGTCAGCTTGCGTTCCCGGCCAATGCGGTCCAACAACTCCAGCACATCGCGCTGGATTTGCACGTCCAAGGCGGCTACGCTTTCGTCCAACACCACAAACTCGGGTTCCACGGCCAAGGCCCGGGCAATGACAATGCGCTGCCGCTGTCCGCCGCTGAATCCGCTAGGGTATTTCGCAGCATCGCTGGCGTTGAGACCGACCTCTTCGAGCAAGCGGCGGGCGTGGTGCGTGGCCTCTGACGCTGGTGTGCCCGCATGGACCAGGGCCTCCTCGAGGGCGCTGCCTACCGTGAGCTTCGGATTCAACGCCGAATACGGATCCTGGAACACCAACTGGGCACGTCTGCGGAGCCGGGCCATGCTCGTTCGGTTCGCGGGGTCCACCGTTTCTCCGTTGAAGCTGATGGTGCCGGATGTAGTCGGGAGCATGCCGATGAGCATACGGCCCAGTGTGGACTTGCCACTCCCGCTCGCGCCGATGAGTCCCACCCGTTCGCCGCGGTCGATGGCCAAACTCGCGTCGTGGACCGCACAGAAATCCCCGAACCATTTGGCCGCATTGACGGCCTGAACCAAGGGCGACCCAGACGGGGCGTTTTGCTGAAAGCGCTCGATGTCTCGGGCGTTGAGCAATACTTGCGTGTAGGCATGGGCTGGTTGTTCCAGCACGGTGTTGACCTCGCCGGACTCAACGATGCGTCCGTGCTGCATCACCAGCACCCGGTCGGCGATGGCGTGCACGACATCGAGGTCGTGGGTGATGAAAATGACGCCTATGTGCCGTTGGTCCTGGACTTTCTTCAGCAGCGCCAAAATGGATTTTTGCACCGTGGCATCCAAAGCGGTCGTGGGTTCATCGGCGATGAGCACTTCCGGATCGGCGGCCAAGGCTAGGGCAATCATGACCCTTTGCTTTTGCCCACCGCTCATTTCGTGCGGGTACTTGTCGAACGCCGCTTCCGGGTCGGGGAGTTCCACCTCTTTGAGCAGGGCGGTCACTAGGGTGCGCGCCTCGGATGTCGAGCACTGGCGGTGCACCAAGGCCGTCTCGGCTACCTGCCACCCGACGCGCATCGACGGATTGAGGGACGACATCGGGTCCTGAAACACCACGCTCAGGCCGCGCCCCAATGGGGCATTGGCGGGCGTTCCGGCCGCGGCCCAAGGCGCACCGGTGGGCCCGTGAGTGCAGCGGCCGTGGGTGATGCGCCCTCCGCGCGGGAGCAACCCGGCGATGGCGGAGCAGGTGACGCTTTTTCCTGAACCGCTCTCGCCCACGATGGCGAGGATTTCCCCCTGCAGCAAGTCGAAGTCAACCCCGTGCACCACCTCGTTTTCACCAAACGAAACGGTCATGCGTTCGACCTTCAGCAGTGGAGTGTCGGGCATGGGCAGGTTAGAGGGTACCGCGGGTTTCTTGCTCGCGTTCAATGGCTTCAAACAGCGCCTTGAAGTTGCCCTTCCCGAAGGATTTAGCGCCTTTGCGCTGGATGATTTCAAAGAACATGGTCGGGCGGTCGACGACGGGTTTGGTGAAGATTTGCAACAAGTATCCCTCGTCATCGCGGTCGATGAGGATGCCGAGTTGGCGTAGGGGTGCGAGGTCTTCGTCAATCTCGCCCACGCGGTCCAATACCGTGTCGTAGTAGGTGCTCGGAACACGCAGGAACTCAATGCCACGCCGCTGCAACTCGGTCACGGTTTCGATGATGTTGGAGGTGGCCACAGCGATGTGCTGCACACCGGCGCCTTCGTAGAAGTCGATGTACTCCTCGATTTGGGACTTTTTGCGGCCTTCTGCCGGCTCGTTGATCGGGAACTTGATGCGCCCGTTGCCGTTGGACATCACCTTGGACATCAAGGCGGTGTACTCCGTGCTGATGTCCTTGTCATCGAAGGAGATGAGTTGGGCAAATCCCATGACGCGGGTGTAGAAATCCACCCAGGTGTTCATCTCGCCCCAGCCCACATTTCCGACCATGTGATCGACGTATTCGAGCCCAACTGATTCAACGGGTACAGTCGGATTCCACGCCACATAACCAGGGAGGAACACGCCGCCGTACTCCTTGCGCTCAACGAATACGTGGATGGTGTCGCCGTAGGTCTCGATGGCGCTCAGCACCACGCGGCCGTGCGCGTCTTCTCGGACCTCCGGTTCAAAAACACTCACGGCACCGCGCGAGGTGGTTTCGGCGTAGCTCTTCGCAGCGTCGTTCACCCACAGCGCCACTGCTTTCACGCCGTCTCCGTGCCGGTTTATGTGGTCGTTGATTAGCCCGCCTGCTTGCAACGGCGAGGTGAGCACCAAGGTAATTTTATCCTGGCGCAGCACATATGAAACACTCGTCTTATTCCCGGTCTCGAGGCCGGAATACGCGACGGGTTTGTAGCCCCAAGCGGTCATGTAGTAGTACGCGCTTTGCTTGGCGTTTCCGCAGTACAGTTCAATGTGGTCCGTTCCGAGCAGGGGCAAAAAGTCCTCGGCTTCGGGGACCACCTTTTCAAGCGTTGGGGTGGGTTTGTGGTTCATTTCATCCCGGGGTCTAACCAAGATTGGTGGTAATCGTCGTGTTCAATGGCGAGGGCCGCCTCCGTCACTTGGAGCGGACGGAACGTGTCGACCATGACGGCCAGTTCTTCGGTCTTTGTTTTGCCGATGCTTCCCTCGTAGGTGCCGGGGTGCGGTCCGTGGGGGATGCCCGCCGGATGCAGGCTGATGTAGCCACGGTCGATGCCGGTGCGGCTCATGAAATCGCCTTCCACGTAGTACAGCACTTCATCCGAGTCGATGTTGCTGTGGTTGTACGGCGCGGGAATCGAAAGCGGGTGGTAGTCATACAGCCGCGGCACGAAACTGCAGATCACAAAGGCATTGGTTTCGAACGTCTGGTGAACCGGCGGTGGCTGGTGCACCCGGCCCGTGATGGGTTCAAAATCGTGAATGGACAGCGTGTACGGGAAGTGGTAGCCGTCCCAGCCCACGACATCAAACGGATGCGACGCGTAGATGTATTCGTGGATCGCACCCTGCTTTTTGATGTGAATGGGAAACTCTCCGATGGCATCGATCGTCTCCAGTTCGACGGGCGGGTGTATGTCCCGTTCGCAGTAGGGACTGTGTTCGAGGTGCTGCCCAAAGTGGTTGCGGTACCGCTTGGGGGTGTGCACCGGATGGGCAGATTCGGTAATGAAGAGCCGGTTGTTCGGGCCGTCAAATGCAAAGCGGTGAATGATGCCCCGTGGGATGACGATGTAGTCCCCCGGTTTGAATGGCAACTTACCTAGCATGGAGTGGAGTGTTCCGGATCCTTCGTGCACGAAGACCACTTCATCGCAGTCGGCGTTTTTGAAAAATTCTGTTTCGCCCATGCTCGCCATTGGCGCTGCGAGGTGAATGGTCACGTCGGAGTTGAACAGCACCGCGGTCCGGCTTTCGAGGTAGTCGGCCACGGGTTTCACACGGAACCCTTCGAGTTTCCGGCTCAACAGGTTGTTTTCGACGGCAGCTTCGGGCTGGACATCCCGTGATGTGCCCACCCGCTTAACCATGGTTGGCCGGTGGAGGTGGTAAAGTAATGAACTCATTCCCACGAAGCCAATGGTCCCAAACAGTTGTTCATGGTGGAGGCTTCCGTCCTCTTTTCGGAATTGCGTGTGCCTCTTCTCGGGCACCGATCCAAGTTTGTGGTAAAACGGCATGGCGAGGGGTTTGTCCGCTAAGTTAGGCCGCCTGCGATCGCTTTAAAACCGCTTGGGACAATTTAGCTGTTGGGGCCGCGAATCGTACGGACCCAGTTCGGCAATTTGCCTTCTTCCGTGAGGCGCCATTGTAGCGACAACTTTCCGTTTGCAGGCCTTGGCGACTCCGGGGTAAGGCGGTTTTTGCGAACGAGGGATTTGACGCTGACGCCGCTGCGCTGTGAGGCTTCCCAAATGGTTTCTTCTGGGCGCATTTCCAACCACAGTGTTCGGCCCCGGTTGCGCTTGGGTTGCAGGTAGATGACCTCGCCAACGCCCGGTGTATACTTGCCGTTCTTGCGATCGATGTCGTTGTAGCGGTACAGTTGCCAGCCCATCAGGTCCAATTCGACCGCAAGAGCATCGTAGCTATCTCCTGGTTCAGCCAGGATATACCGGATGTAGTTCTCGCTCGTTTGAACACTGCGACGGCCAATGGTGCTGGCGGACTTGGCCGGATTCAGTTCTTTGTTCTGGACCGTTTCGAGCACTTCGTTTCGGGCGATCGCTTCTGCTGCTTCGGCCGCCGCAAACGCCTCCCGGTCGGCCTGCAACGCAAGGCCTTGCTCGTCGTACTGATCAAGGTCGTACCGTTCGATGAGCTCGATGAGCAGGTAGGCGTATTTGGGGTTGGTGGCATACCCACATTTCTTCAGCCCTTTGGCCCATCGTACGTAGTCCGTGGGCTTGAGCTCGAACAATGTCTCGTAGCGGCTCCGCTTCAAGAATTCGCTGTGGTCGTGGAAACTCTCGGACGCGTTATCGTACGATCGAAAGCATTCGCCTCGGCGGTCATCGTCGTGGTACACGCGTTCTCCCTCCCAATCGCTGTGGCACTTGATGCCGAAGTGATTGTTGGATTTGGCCGCCAATTCGCTTTGGCCGCTTCCGCTTTCGAGGATGCCTTGTGCGAGGGTAATGCTCGCTGGAATGCCATACACCGCCATTTGGTAAACGGCTTCATCGCTCCATTCGGCGATGTACTGCTCCGGGGCGCTTGGCGCTTGTGGCTGCGCGTGTGCGACGAAGCACACGCCCAACGCCATCCATGCCAGCATCCAAATGATGAGGGTGGAGAGCATTTTGGACCACGAAAATGGGAACGATGCAGGCATGGCAAATTTCTTCTTGCAAAATTAGCGCATGGTCAAGCTGTGCGTGCCCCTCCGACCATACTGCTATTCACGTTCAATTGTGAATGGAGGGCCCACTTTCTTCTCTGATTAACTCCCCTTGGTCATTGAAGAAACGCCACATGCCGGTGGGGTTGCCAATGGAATCGTATTGCCCGGTGATGAAGGGCTTTCCGTTGGGATACCAGGTAAAATAGCCCCCCACTTGGACCCCGTGGTGGTATTGGTGCACAGACCACGGCTTGCCGTCCGGATAGAAGGCTTCCCATTTGCCGTGTTGCTGGCCGTCCGCCCACCGGGAGATCTTCGACAACCGACCGGCCTTGTCATACACGGCGATCTCGGTGGTATCCTCGGCCAGCACGACCACCTCGCGCTTGACATTTCCATCGGGCCAGCGCTCCGTGAAGGTGCGTTCCTCAGGGGATGAACAGACTGCTAAGAGCGGCAGCAGAAGCAGGAGCCAACGTGCCGTCATCGCTTGCGTTCCATGGTGAATTCGACGAGGTCGACCAGTGCTGTTTTGGCCGCTGATTCTGGGTAGGCATCCAGCAGTCCGAGAGCTTCTTGCCCCAGTTCGCGCATCTTGCCCCGGGCGTATTCCATGCCCGGGCCTTGGATGATGGCGTCCATGACTTCTTGGACCGCGGCGTTGTCTTTGTTGCGGTATTTGACCAATCGGATGAGTCGCCGCCGTTCCGATGGTGAGGCCACTTGCAGGGTGTGAATGAGGGGCAAGGTCATCTTGCGTTCGCGGATGTCGCCCCCGGTCGGCTTGCCAATGCGTTCGCCTTCGCCTAAATCGAGCAGGTCATCCTTGATTTGAAAGGCCAGCCCCACCAACTCACCAAACTTCCGCATCCGCTCCACATTTTCCGCATTTCCTTCGTTCATGGGCCGTACGGATGCCGCACCGCAGGCGCAACAGGCAGCGATCAAGGAGGCCGTTTTGCGTTGGATGATGTCAAAATACACCTCCTCGGTGATGTCCAACCGGCGAGCCTTCTCGATTTGCAACAGCTCCCCTTCGCTCATGAGGCGAACGGCTTCGGAGGTGATTTTCAAGAGGTCATAGGCTTTTCCGTCCACCGCCATGAGCAAGCCGCGGGACAGTAAATAATCCCCCACGAGCACCGCGATTTTTTTCTTCCACAGGGCCTGAATCGAAAAGAAGCCACGGCGCAGCGGGCTTTCATCGACGACATCGTCGTGGACTAGGGTGGCGGTGTGCAGCAATTCAATCAAGGAAGCGGCGATGTGGCTGCGCTCCCCGAGTTCTTGCTCTCCACCGGCTGCGGTCTGTGCAGACAAGAACACAAAAAGCGGGCGCATCTGCTTGCCCTTGCGCTTTATGATGTACCGCATGATGCGGTCCAGCAAGGCCACATCGGTGCGCATGGCCGACTTGAAATGGCCTTGAAATTCGGCCAGTTCTTTTTCGACGGGAACTTGAATGCGCTGCATGCGGTTCATGGTGCAAAGGTACGGCCCACCTCACCACACCGCGTGTACCTATCTTTGCTCAAAATCCCTCCCATGATTTACTCCATGACCGGTTACGGCAAGGCCTCAGCGCGCATCGGATCACGTCGGTACACGGCTGAATTGCGGTCGCTCAATGGCAAGCAACTGGATCTCAGCGTGCGCATGCCTTCGGCGTTCCGCGCCAAGGAAATGGAGTTGCGCAAGCAGTTGGGAACTGCGGTTGGTCGCGGCAAATGCGACTTGAGCCTGCAGTATGCGGTTGAGGGGGTGGAGCCTCGGGAATTGAACAAGCCGTTGATCGATGCGTACGTCTCCGAGTTGAGCGAGCTGGCCGCGGGCCAAGGCTTTCCGGAAAAGGATAATGCCCTGCTGGCCATAGCCATGCGGCTGCCGGACGTGATTCAACAGGCCAACGATGACATCAACGAGGAGGAATGGAAGGACATTTCCGCACTGGTTAGCGAGGCGGTGGAACAGTTCATTCGCTTCCGCGCAGAGGAGGGCAAGTCGTTGGAGGCGGATTTTAATCAGCGCATTCTTAGCATTCAATCCCTGAAGGACGCTGTTGAGCCTTTATTGCAGGCGCGCGTGCAGCGCATCCGCGAACGCATTCAGGCGAATTTCAATGAGTTCCCGGACAAAGGCCGATTGGATGAAAACCGGTTCGAGCAGGAGATGCTGTTTTACATGGAAAAGCTCGACGTATCAGAGGAATTGGTCCGATTGACTGCCCATTGCGAACACTTTTTGGACGTCATGGGGCAAGACCCGGGGCAAGGCAAAAAGCTCGGGTTCATCGCCCAAGAAATCGGCCGCGAGATCAACACCCTCGGCAGCAAAGCCAACGATGCCGACATGCAGCGCATCGTGGTCCAG
Organism: uncultured Flavobacteriales bacterium; assembly: GCA_937884175.1. GTDB lineage: Bacteria > Bacteroidota > Bacteroidia > Flavobacteriales_D > Sanyastnellaceae > UA16. Next base: position 16,034 of record CALGDB010000205.1, on the reverse strand, counting down.
ATGAAGGACGAACTCGAGAAAATCAAAGAACAGGTCCTCAATGCCCTCTGATACCCACGGAAAAGCGGTCATATTCTCCGCACCTTCGGGAGCAGGCAAAACCACCATCGTGCGGTGCCTGTTGGGGCACCCGGAGCTCAACTTGGCCTTCAGCGTTAGCGCCACCACCCGGCCGCCCCGTGGCACTGAACAGGACGGGGTGGACTATCATTTTTTGACCGTAGATGCGTTCAAGGAGCGCATCGATGCTGGAGCGCTGTTGGAGTGGGAGGAAGTGTATCCCGGCAAATTCTACGGCACCTTGCACACCGAATTGGAACGCCTGTGGGCCGCGGGCAAAACCGTGGTATTCGATGTGGACGTGGTCGGTGGAGCTAACTTGCGTCGCCTGCTCGGTGACAGCGCGCTGGCCATATTCATCCAACCGCCTTCGTTGGAAGTGCTCCGCCATCGGTTGGAAAGCCGAGGAACGGACGACCCGGAACGGATTGAAGAACGGTTGGCTAAAGCCCAATGGGAGTTGGAGCAGCACGTTCACTTCGACAAAGTTCTCATCAACGATGATTTAACTACCGCTCAGGCCCAAGCCATGAAATGGTTGAAAGCGCACACTGGAAATCCCTCGGGTGCATGACGCAGGAAATCAAAGGCAAAATCGGATTGTACTTTGGTACGTTCAACCCGGTTCACCTCGGGCATTTGGTCATCGCCAACCACATGGCGCATTACACCGATTTGGACGAAGTGTGGTTGGTGGTTACGCCGCACAATCCACACAAAAGCCCGCGTGAACTCATGGGCCAGGCACACCGATTGCAGATGGTTCACCTCGCCGTCTCGGAGAACGAGAAGTTGAAAGGAAGTGACGTCGAATTCGATTTGCCCCAACCGAATTTCACTGCGGCGACGATGCGGCACCTGCGGGCTCAATACCCCAACGTGGAGTTCAGCATTATCATCGGAGAGGACAATTTTGTTCGACTCCACACGTGGCAGTCCCATTGGGAATTGGTCGAGAACCACCGCATCCTCGTGTATCCGCGGCGCACGTCTGATGCCCCATCGCCGGTGCCACCGCCCGAAAAGCTCGAAGACGTGGTACCGCGCTCACATCCGAACATTCAGTGGTGCGACGCCCCGATGATCAGCATCTCATCCACGTACCTGCGGGACGCGATCAACGACACCAAGGACATCCGGTACTTGCTGCACGACAAGGTGCTGAATTACATCAGCAACAACCATCTGTACGAGTGATCAGGTGTTGTTGAAGTGGTTCATGGTGCGCTCGAGTCCAATCGAAGCGAACGATTGAACCGCTTTTTCGCAGCGCTCGAGCCGCTCGGTGAGCGCATCGCGTTCTTCGGCAGTCCACTTTCCCAGCACATAATCGACTTGCTGCCCTTTGTGGAAGTCGGCGCCAATGCCAAAGCGCAAGCGCGGGTACTTTGACGTGCTGAGGATGGCTTCGATGTTGCCGAGGCCGTTGTGGCCTCCTCCGCTTCCCTTGGTGCGCATCCGCAGTTTGCCGAACGGGAGCGCGAGGTCATCGGTGATGATGAGCACGCGTTCCAGCGGAATATTTTCGGCGTCCATCCAGTACCGGACGGCCTTGCCGCTGAGGTTCATGAACGTGGAGGGCTTGAGCAGCACGAGGGTCCTGCCCTTAAAACGGACGGTGGACACCTCGCCGTGCCGGGCGACCTCAAACGAGGCCTCACCGTTTCGAGCAATGGTGTCCACCACCTTAAACCCGATGTTGTGTCGGGTGTCCTCATATTCACTTCCTGGATTGCCCAGGCCAACGATGAGGAACTTCATCCGTTTTGGGTTGAGTTTCGGCTGGCGAAACGTAATTATTCAGCTGCTGGAGCGTCACCGCCTTCGCCGCCCTCACCACCTTCTGCTGGTGCTTCAGCTGCATCTCCACTTTCGTCGCCTTCTTCACCGCTTTCAGCAGACATGGCAGCACGTGTGCGCTTAACAGCGACGAGCAGGGTTGAATCGTTCAACAGAACCGTGCAGTTCGGAACTTCGATATCCGATACACGCTTGTTGTCTCCAATTTCGAGCGGTGTAACATCGATGACAATGTCTTCAGGCAAATCATCCGCCAGCCCACGTACGGGTACGCGACGGAACAGCATTTGCATGCGACCACCTCCAATCACACCTGCAGCTGTGCCTGTGGTGCGCAAAGGCAATTCTACGCGCACAGGTTTACCGGGGATGATTTGGAGCAAGTCTAAGTGTACGATGCGGTCGGTCACCGGGTGGAATTGAACCTCCTGGATGACACAATCAAAGGTCGCTCCGTCCATCTCCAAGGAGATGCGGAAGACATCTGGATTAACAACTAGCTTAGAGATGTCAAGCTCTTTAACAGAAAAGTGCTTCTGCTCACCGCCTCCATACAGAACTCCGGGAACCCGGTTGTCCTTGCGGAGTTGGTTGGCATCTTTCTTTCCTACGCTCCCACGCAAGGAGCCGCTCAATGATGCAGTTTTCATGGTTAATGAATTAGTAAAGTATCGCTGATGGAACGATTTTCCACCAGACAGGTTAAAGTCTCAGCAAACATCTCATGGACCGGAAGGACCTTGATCTTGTCTGTGTTTTTCTCTTTGTTCAATGGGATGCTGTCCGTAACAAGAAACTCCGTCAGGACAGACTCCGCGATGCGTTCGTACGCAGGGCCGCTCAACACGGCGTGCGTGCACAGGGCGCGCACCGAATTGGCACCGTGCTCCATCATGAGAGCGGCCGCCTTGGTTAATGTGCCAGCGGTGTCACACATGTCATCGACGATGACTACGTCTTTGCCTCTGACGTCACCAATGACCGTCATGTGCTCGATTTTATTGGCCACCTTGCGCTGCTTGTAACAAATCGCCATGTCCACTCCGAGATGCTTGGCGTAGGAGTTTGCGCGCTTCGTTCCTCCTGTATCCGGCGTAGCGATGCAAAGGTTTTCGCGGTCGAGGCTTTCGAGGTAGGGAAGGAATAAGGTGCTTGCATACAGATGGTCAACGGGGATTTCAAAAAACCCTTGAATCTGGTCCGCGTGCAAGTCCATGGTGATCAATCGGTCGATGCCCGCCGCCATGAGTAAGTTGGCAACTAACTTCGCTCCGATGGCCACACGGGGCTTATCCTTGCGATCCTGGCGGGCAAAACCGAAGTACGGAATGACCGCGATGATGCGCTTGGCGCTGGCCCGTTTCGCCGCGTCGACGAGCAGTAAAAGCTCCATCAGATTGTCGGTCGGGGGGAAGGTGGACTGCACGATGGCGACCTCCTTTCCCCGGATTGTTTTTTCGATGCTCACGGTGAATTCACCATCGCTGAAGCGCGTGGTTTTGACAGGAACCAATTCCCCGCCGAATGATTCGGCCACTTTTTGACCGAAGGATTTTGATACAGAACCAGCGAGAATTTTGAGCATAGAAGACACGAATGCAAAACGTTAATGGGCGTGCAAAGGTAGTGTTTCAATCGCTTAAACCCAACGGAATTTGCCGTTGGTTGGTCGGTCTCAACGGATAGTGAACCGAACGGGAATCGCGTACGTCACCCGAACGGGCCTTCCTTATTGGGTCCCTGGCTCTAATCGCGGGATGCACTGTAGGGCAAAGGCTGCGACGAAACCGAGTGCGATGCGTCGTCGGGGAGTGGGGTGTTTTTTCATGGCGAGGGGCTTTGTCATCCCAACGCCAACATCGTGTCACGCTCTGTTAATCCGGGGTGATCATCTTGAACCCTTTGCCGTGCACGTTGAGGATTTGGATGTCTTTGTCTGGCTTCAAGTGGCGCCGCAACTTAGCGATGTACACGTCCATTGAACGGCCGTTGAAGTAATTCGGGTCGCCCCAGATGGACTTCAGCGCGTAGGTGCGCTCGAGCAGGCTGTTGCGGTGCTTGCACAACAAGAACAGGAGCTCTTTTTCTTTCGTAGTCAGGCGCTGTTCTTCTCCATCGCGGCGCAGCATCTGGGTATTATATTCAAACCCAAACGATCCGATTTGGATTTCACCCACCTGCTCATCTTCGTCGGGCAGAGCGGCCGTTCGGCGCAAGATGGCTTGGATGCGCACGAGCAACTCTTCCATGCTAAAGGGCTTGGTCATATAGTCGTCGGCGCCGACTTTGAACCCTTCGAGGGTGTCTTCGTTGGTTGAGCGCGCTGTCAAAAACAAGATGGGCAGGTGTCGGCTTTCTTGGCGAATTTCCTCGGCGACTTGGAAGCCGTCTTTGCGCGGCATCATGACATCAAGGATGACAAAATCAAAAGCGCCGCGGTGGAATTCCTTTAGGCCTTCAACACCGTCCTTGGCCCAGGTCGTTTCAAATCCTTTTGCCTTTAAGTAATCAGAAAGCAGGCGCCCGAGGTTAGGGTCGTCTTCGCAAAGCAAAATGGAGGGTAAGGTCGTTTCGCTCATCTCAATGGGGTTTCTTCAATTCAATTTCTGTGCGCGGCAATACCATAATGAAGGTGCTTCCCTTGCCCGTTTCGCTCTCTGCGCGAATGGATCCTTGGTGGCGGTCGATGACCGTTTTGACATAACTCAGTCCTAATCCAAATCCTTTCACGTCATGAACGTTCCCGGTAGGCACGCGGTATAGTCTATCAAATACCTTGCCTAAATGCTCCTTTGCGATTCCGATGCCGTTGTCTTTGAAACGCAATTCCACGCCATCTGTTGTCTGGGCACTTGAAATCGACAACACCAAATCCCCGTCGGCGTACTTGATGGCGTTGTCCACCAAATTGAAGACCACGTTGCTCAAATGCACCCGGTCCGCGTGAACCAACGGCTCTTCAGCTTCCAATTCCAGCTCCACTTTCCCGCCGTGTTTACGCACTTGGATGGCCACGTTTTTCACCACCTCGCGAATGAGGTCATGCACATTCAGGGTCTGCTTGAAGAGCTGCATTTTGCCCGATTCTGCCAAACTGGCTTGCAGGACATTCTCCACCAGCATACCGAGGCGCTTGTTCTCCTCATTGATCAGGCCGATGTAGTAGTTAAACCCGTCGGCATCCTTCTGCATGTCGGGGTCCTTGAGGGCTTCCGACGCCAAACCAATGGTGCTGATGGGGGTTTTGAGCTCGTGCGTGAGGTTGTTCATCAAATCCCGGCGGATCCGGTCGATGCGTTTGTTGCGCGCGGCGCCGATGACCGCGGTGAAAAAGCCCCAGGCGATGATGGCCAGCATCAGCCCGGTCAAGGCAAACTGCCCGAGCAAGTTGTGCAGCAAGTAGCGCCCTTTGTTGGGGAAAAAGAGGTTGAGGCTCAGGGTGTTGATGGACACCTTGTGCACAGATGCCGCCATTTGTTCGCGGTATTCGACATCCGCCTCTTGCAGGCGAACGGGTTGCCCATAGCGGTCGAACACCCCGATGGCAGGTGGGATGGTGATGCCATGTGCTTCGAGGATTACCGGTAAGACGCTGTCAATGCGCAAGGCCTCAATGCGATTCAACATCCGCACTTCTGCATCGTCGAGGCCTGTGCCGATGGAACCTGTATTGCCAATGCCATCGGTGTTTTCATTGGCAGCAGCCAGCGCTTCCAAGTCAATCTGGAGCATGCCCGTTGACGTCTTCGTGAGCATTTCGCTCACCTGATTCAATGAGTGGTAGACGTTGTCATCGAACAGTTGCTCCCGCATTTGCACAGACGTTCGGAGCCAGACAATCTGGATGGTGCTCATGGTCACGAAGGCGAGCACCATCGCGAGCAAAAACCAAGGGATCGAGGGTCTTGTTTTGGCACTCATCGTTCGAACGAAGGTAAGCGCTTGCCTTCCGGGGTGAAAAACAGCCACAAAACTTCAACATCCATTAACAAATCGGTCACATCGTCAGCGCTCAATGCCGGTACGTTTGTCGAGAGTTTTCTCAACCGCGAGAAGTGCAGGTCTTCCGAGCGGTCAGGTTTTAGGTTCGGCCTCAATCAGGCCAGAAAAGGACTTCGTGCAACGGCTCGAAGTCTTTTTTTGCGGGAAAAATTGCGGCGGTACTCCGTACATTTGGTTCTTCACCACGATTGTCATGATTCCCGCTCACATTGTCGACCAAGTGCTGCAGACCGCCGTCATTGAGGAGGTCATTGGGGATTACGTGGAACTCAAAAAGTCGGGAAGCGCCTTGCGTGGCCTGAGCCCCTTCACCAACGAGAAGACACCCTCTTTTTACGTCCTGCCGGAAAAGGGCATTTTCAAGTGCTTTTCCAGCGACAAGGGCGGAAGCGTGGTGACGTTTTTGATGGAATTGGACAAGCTGAGCTTTCCTCAGGCCATCAAGCAACTCGCCGAACGGTGCGGCATCGAGATCGAGGAGGAGGAAATGACGCCCGAGCAGCAGCAAGCACGCTCCGAACGTGAAAGCCTGCTCGCCCTGAATGCGTGGGCACAAAAATGGTTCACGGAGCAGCTGCACAACACGGAGGAGGGAAAGGCCATCGGTCTGAGCTACTTCGAAAGCCGGGGCTTTCGTGCCGAGACGCTCAAAACCTTCAACATCGGGTATTGCCCAGACAGCTGGGATGCGATGAGCACGGCCGCGACCGAAGCGGGCTACACACCCGAGCGGCTCCTCGCGTTGGGCCTCGCAAAGGACAAAGACGGCAAGCTGTGGGACTTTTTCAAGGGCCGCGTCATGTTTCCCATTCGGGACCTTACGGGCCGACCCATCGCATTTGGCGGGCGGACGCTGAGCAAGGAAAAGAAGGTTGCCAAGTACTTCAACAGCCCCGAGAGCATCCTATACCACAAGGGCGATGTGCTGTTTGGTATGCACTTGGCCAAACCGGCCATAGCGAAAGAAGACCGAGTCCTGCTGGTTGAAGGATATACCGATGTTATGGCCTTGCGCCAGGCGGGCATTGAGCACGTCGTCTCCTCGAGCGGTACGGCCTTGACGGTGAATCAGATCAAGCTGATCCGCCGCTACACCAAGAACATCACAGTACTGTTCGATGGGGATGCTGCGGGCATCCGGGCGTCGCTGCGCGGGGTGGACCTGCTGTTGGCTGAGGGGTTGAACGTCAACGTAGTGCTGTTTCCGGACGGTGACGATCCCGACAGCTACAGCAAAAAGGTCCCGGCCGACGTGCTCAAACGGCACATCGAAGAGGAAGCCAAGGATTTCGTAGCGTTCAAGCTGGAACTCTTGGCCCGCGAGTCGGCGGACGATCCGGTGAAGCGAACGGAAATGATCCACAGCATCTTGGGCTCCATTGCCGTCATCCCGGATGCAATCCAGCAGGGGGTCTATTTGAAATTGGCTTCGGAGGAATTGGCGTTGTCCGAGGACGTTCTGCAATCGGAAATTAACAAGGTCATTCGGGCCAAGTTGCTCGAGGAACAAAAAGCACTCAAACGGGAAGAATTCCGCAAGCAGCGCATGGGCGAACAAGGGCCGCCTCCGCCCCCGGTTCACTCCGCCCCGGATTGGTCGGATGAGCACGCCCCGGTGGAGGGGGCATTTCTCGGAGGGGCGCTGGCTGAACAAGAGGCGCGCCGCACGGTAATCGAACGGGATCTGGTGCGAAGGATGCTCCGCTTTGGTGACAAGGATTTCACTCCGCCCGCCCCGCCAGAGGGTGAGGCGCCGGCCACGGTGGCCTTTGCCCGGTACGTCGTTGCGTACATGCAGAGCTTGAACTTCGAAATTCAGCACGCAGTTTTCAGTGAGGTCTACGGAGTCTTCGTCGAGCATGCCCACGCCGAAAGCGTCCCCGCCATGGAGGATTTCATGAAGCACCCTGACCCGGAGGTGCAGTCGTTCGTCGTTGGCGCAGTCGTGGACAAGCACAAGGTTAGCTCGCGATGGGCGGAAGTGCATCAGATTTACAGTGCGCGAGAGGAAGACTTGCTGAACAAGGCATTGATGGATTCCTTGCATCTGCTCAAATTGAGTGATAACCGCAAGGAAATCGATGAAATTCAGGAGCAACTGGCCGGGTTGAATGAAGGCATCGAGCAGAACGAGGAAGCGGCGGTTGCCAGCATGCGTGAATTGTTGGAACGCCGGAAGGCACTGGATGAACAAAAACGCAACATCTCCACGTACTTTGGCACCACGATTCTTCCGTGACCTCAACCGATGAAGGAATTCCTCAACACCACAATTGAATTGGGCTCGTTCGAGCTGTCGTTTCGGTCCACCTTGCTGTTCTTCAGCGTCATTGCAGCTGCCCAAGTGGTGATTTGGTCAGTGCGGTACCTGTTGCGCAAATTCCTCCGTAACACCAACTTCGAGGAGGGCACGCGGTTCATGGTCATGCGACTGGTCCGGACGGTGGTCTATTTTCTGGTCATTGTGGTTGCGTTGGACACGGCGGGCATCGATTTGACAGTCTTTTGGGCCAGTTCGGCTGCGCTGTTGGTAGGCGTGGGGATTGGTTTGCAAAACTTCTTCAACGACGTGGTTTCGGGATTTGTCCTGCTGTTTGAAGGCGGCGTGCGCGTGGGGGATGAACTGGAAGTCGACGGCATGATGGTGCGTGTAGAACGCATCGATCTCCGCTCAACACGGGTCATTACACGGTTTGGCAACCTGATTGTCATCCCCAATGGACTCATCTCAGGACAGACGGTCCGAAATTTCACCCAAGGCGAAAACGCGACCTTGATTCAATTGGATGTCGGGGTGGCATACGGTTCAGAAGTTGAACGGGTCAAAGCGATTTTGCTTGAAGCGGCCAACGCGGAAGAAGAGGTGGTAAAAAAGGCCCAAACCGCCGTGCTGTTCAACGACTTTGGCGAATCTTCACTCCAATTCACGGTGTACTTCTGGATTGAGAAGCCCTTTATGCGAAAGCTCATTTCGAGCAACATCCGATTCCGAATCGATGAGACGTTCCGTGTCAATGGGATCAGGATTCCATTCCCCCAGCGGGATGTGCACGTTCATCAAGCGCCGGCCGAGGCGGGCTGAATCGCACGCAGGTGAAGGTTGAGCTCCGTGCGGTTTTGCCATCCACGGGGCTTCCAGGTGTTCTTAACCAAGGTGAAAGCGAGGTCGATGGGCTTATTTTGCTTGATCTGCGGCGCCATTTCTCCCATGTTCCATCCGATGGCGTCGATGGTCGGGCCATCGAATTCGGGGTCGCGGATGGTGATTTTCAGGTGGCGTCCTTGGTTGCCAATGGTTCGCGGTGGACGCACGGAAACCACGTTACGCAGGATGAAGACCGGCGTGGCGTTCCCCGGCCCGAAGGGTTCCAGCTGCTCCAATTCTTTGAGCGCTTCGAGGGACAGTTCAGAAATGTGAACCTCGCGGTCGCATCGGATGATGGGCTTCGGATGCGCGCCGTTGAGTTGGGTTTTAACGGCATCATTCAACCGTTCCTTGAACGTGTCGAGTTTGGTAAGTTCGAGGCTAAGGCCCGCCGCCATCGTGTGGCCGCCGAATTGAAGCAAAAGGTCTTCGCACGCTTCAAGGGCTTCGTGGATGTCCACACCGTCGACTGACCGCGCGCTGCCGATCAATACGCCGTTCTCCTCAGATAAGACCACCGAAGGCCGGTACCGGTGCTCAATCATGCGACTTGCAACAATGCCAACTACGCCCCGGTGCCAGTCGGTACCGTAAACGATATTGCAGAAGCTGTCTTCCGGGGCTCGCTCCAATTGGATGAGCGCCTCGTTTGTCGTGGCCTCGTCTACCTCCCGTCGTCGGTGGTTCATCTCTTCGATTTCGCGGGCCATTTCCGACGCACGGGAATCACTTTTTTCCATCAGCAAGTCCACCACCCTTTGCGCGTGGTCCATGCGTCCGGCGGCATTGATTCGAGGCCCTAACGTGAAGCTGATGTCGCGGATGGTTTGCGGCGCTTGGTGAATATCTGCGGCGCGCATCAAGGCGAGGATACCTGGTCGTTGACGTTTGCGCAGCTGCCGCAATCCTTGGGAGGCCATGATGCGGTTTTCGCCCTTGAGATCGACCAAATCCGCACCGATGCTGATGGCCACGAGGTCGAGCTCCTCGTAGATGCCACTTTCGGGCAGGTCCATTCGGTACGCAAGGGACTGAAGCAGCTTGAACGCCACCCCACATCCGGATAATTCCTTGAAGGGGTATGGACAATCGCTGCGCTTGGGATTCAAGACTGCGAAGGCTTCCGGGAGGGTGTCTTCCGGCAAATGGTGGTCGCACACGATGACGTCAATTCCGCGTTCGGCGGCGTCGTGCAAGGATTCGAAATCCTTGGTTCCGCAGTCGAGTGTGATCATCAGGGAGAAACGGTTTGTAGAAGCAAACCGAACGCCCTCCAAGCTGACGCCGTACCCTTCTTCGTAGCGATGCGGGATGTAGGTTTCTACTTGCCCTCCAACGCCTTCAAGGTAGCTGGCGACCATAGCAACAGCTGTGGTCCCGTCGACATCGTAATCGCCGTAAACTAGGATGCGTTCCTCATCTTCGATGGCTTGGTGGAGGCGCACCACAGCCTCCTTCATGTCTTTCATGAGCAGGGAGTGGTGCATCGCTGAGAGGGCGGGATTGAGGAACCCCAAGACGTCTTCCTGCTCCTCAAACCCACGCTGAATCAACAGGGAAGCAACCAAATGGGTCAGCCCAGCGTTCTGCATCAGGTGCGCGACGGCGTCCGGGTTTGGCTGCTCTTTGACGATCCAAGAGCTATTGTATAATTGGAGGGGAGTGGTCATTCTCAGAGGTCGCCCGGATGGATTTGATTCAATCCGTGGCTTTCAAACGCGTTCAACTTATCTTGCACTGCCTAAAATACGGTAAACACCTTTGTCAATGTTGCGCAAAATTTCATTCTCGATGAAGAAACTCGGTTCACTCTCTCTCGCGTCAGCTGCGATGATGTTACTCGTAATCGCTACGGGTTGTTTGAATGACGACAATTTAATTCCTGAAAACTGCTACGACGGCATCCTCAACAACGGCGAGGAATTGGTCGACTGCGGCGGTTCGATTTGCCCGCCCTGTGACCCGTGTGAAAACGGCCAGTACGATGCCCTTCTCGGCGAGACCTGGGTGGATTGCGGTGGCGAGTGCGATCCGTGCGACCCCAGCTTCAATGGCGTGCAGGATCCCGGGGAATCGGGCATCGACTGCGGAGGCGATACAGGTGTGGCATGCGGTGAGCTTTGTGGAGACGGGCTTTTAAACGGCCTCGAACAAGGTGTAGACTGCGGGGGTCCAGATTGTGAGCCGTGCCCTACGTGTTGCGACGATTTGATGAACGGGGACGAGATTGGCGTGGATTGCGGCGGCAACTACGAATCAAATATCTACCTGCCTTGCGACAATCCGAACGTTACCTGTGGCCCTTGTCCTGATGGGGTGAATTGCGCCAACGGCATCATGGACGGTGATGAATTGTACATCGATTGCGGCGGCGCGAACTGCCCGGAATGCCAAGCGATTTTGACCTGGAAAGCGAACGGCACAACCCTCGTTGCCGAGGTGAGCGTGACCGCGGAATTGGACGGGACGACATTGAATGTTGGTGGATTGACTGCCACCGGTGCTGGCCTTGCTCTCGTATTGGAACAGCCCATCACCGGTTGGATTCAAGGCGCGCAAGTACAATGCTCCATGGCGAGCGGGAGCTCTTGCTCATACGCAGATCCTGCAGCCAATGGCTACAGCACCAACTTCGGCGGCGGCGTCACAGTTGAGTTCAGCTACATCGATCCTCAGCCCGGTGGATTCGTCGTGGGAACGTTTATGGGCACGGTGGTAGGCATGACCGGCGAAAGCATGAACATCGCACAGGGTGCATTCCAGATGGAAATCCAATAAGGAGCATTACGGTTCTAGGTGCTGACGCATCACTCCGCTCGAATGATGTCGAAGAGGGCATCGAGGTTGGGCGCGAGCACAATCTCAATGCGTCGGTTTCGCGCTTTGTCGTCCACATCAACGGGATGGTATTCGCTGCGTCCTGCAGCGGATAGCGCTTGGGGCGCAACGCCTGAACCGGTGAGAATCTCAACGACCGCTGTGGACCTCAGGACACTCAATTCCCAGTTGTTTCGAGGGATGGTGCCGGACCGCAATTGATCGGTATCGGTGTGACCTTCAACAATGATCTCCAAATTTGACTGTGTGCTCACGACCTGCGCCAAGTCTTGCAACGCCCGCTTTCCGTCGGCGTTGATGGCCGTGCTGCCGGAGGGGAAAAGCAGTTGTGCTTCCAAACTCACGTACACCTTGCCGTTTCGTTGTTCTACGGTCAAGCCTTTGTCTGCAAATCCGAGCAAAGCCTGCTCTAACTGGGCCCGCAATGCCTCTGCCGCAGCATCTCGTGAGGCAAGCAGCCCTTCTAGTTCTTGGATGCGTTGGGAGCGTTCGGCAAGCTCTGCCTCACGTTGATTCAAGTCCGCGTTTAATCGCAATAAGTCGTCTTCTTGGGCTTGAAGTTCTGTGCGGTTTTTGCTCAACTCTTCGAGCAAGGCTCTGTTCTCCTCGTTGATTGCAGTCATGCGGGATGAGCTTTCAGAGGTCAAGATATCGTTCAAGTTTTCGAGCCGCTGGACGTCTTCAAGGGCGACGATGAGGGCACGGCTTAATCTCGTTGTGTCATAAACCAATGCGGCATTTGAATTTTCCAAGACTTCGACACGGCCGGCCAATTCGCGCCGCTCTATGTCGCCGTCCTGATTCGATAATATCAGTCGCCGATTTTCTTCCGCGATTCGGTCCAAATCCATTTGAACTTCATCAAATTGTTTCATGGTGACACAGCCGGAAAGCGTGGCCAGCACTGCGATGAGTGAGGAGAGGCGGAGGGACTTTTTTTTCATGTCATTCAAAAAATCTGAAAATCGCTGTAGTCACCGAAGGTGGTAGATTTCCGAAAGTTTGCCCGATAATGTCAAGACATTTTTCAAATATCTGATGTTAATAAAGTGCTTGCGTGATACTATATTGCGCAGAGATTTACTAGCCTTGAGAAACGCACTTCAAAGTCTCTCCGAACTCATCGACCGGCATTTAGGCTGGTTTTTCACCAATGGGTATAAATCCCGTACGATGGTGGACGATACATTCTGGGATTGACCATTTGAGGTCAGAGTGTGGGAATGCACACACTTTGTGGTTCCGTAAAGAACCGGAGGGCTTCGAACCCGCCTTCACGTCCGATACCGCTTGATTTGACCCCGCCAAATGGCGTGCGCAGGTCGCGTACGAGCCAACAATTGATCCAAGCGATGCCGCTTTCCACTTGAGTGGCTACGCGGTGTGCTTTCGCGGCGTCTTGTGTCCAGATGGTGGCCGCCAGTCCGTAGTCGCTGTCGTTGGCCAATTTGATTGCCTCGGCTTCCGTTGAAAACCGTTGAAGCGAGATAACAGGCCCAAATATTTCCTCTTGATTGATGCTGCACGCTGGCCCCAGTCCTTCTAAGATTGTGGGTTGAACAAAGTACCCGTTTGCGCAGCGGTCGTTGGGCGCAGGCGCTGCCTCACCACCACACAGCACTGTCGCTCCTTGAGCCTTCGCTGATTCGATGTAACCGAGCACCTTGTCTCTGTGGGGTTCGGAAACCAAGGCGCCCATTTTGGTGTTCGGTTCGGAAGGATCGCCCGGCGCGATGCGTTTTGCTTTGGCCACGAGCGCGTCGCGAAACGAATCATAGAGGCTGTCTTCAATCAAGATGCGCGAGGAACAGAGGCAGATCTGGCCCTGGTTAGCGAACGAAGACCGGATGGTGGTGGAGACGGCCTTGTCGAAGTCGCAATCTGCGAAGACGATGGCGGGGTTCTTCCCGCCGAGTTCGAGGCTCAACTTTTTGAACATACCTGCAGTGGTGCGGGCGATGTGCGCTCCTGTTTGGGAGCCTCCTGTAAAGGATATGGCTTTGACCCCTGGATGCTCGACCAAGGCCTGTCCAGCCTCATGCCCTAGGCCATGTACGACATTGAAGACCCCTGCAGGAAATCCTGCTTCGGCGGCCCATTTTGAAAGCATCCAGGCGGTGACAGGCGTGACTTCAGAGGGCTTTGCGACCACGCAGTTTCCTGCGGCCAAAGCGGGAGCGATTTTCCAAGTAAATAGGTACAGCGGTAAGTTCCACGGGGAGATGCACCCTACCACCCCAATGGATTTGCGGTGTGTGTAGTGTATGAATTCAGCACCCCCGGGAATGTGGGCTTCTGAAGCAAAATGTTCAATGGCGCCGGCGAAGAATTCGAGGTTCTTCTGCGCACGGGGAATATCCACGGCTCCGGCGAGAGAAACGGGTTTCCCGTTGTCTTGGGACTCGGCCGCAATAAGCGCCTCGCTGTGCTCAGCGATCAAGGCGCCCCACCGGCGCAGGCAAGCGGCCCGCTCTTCGAAAGATGTTGTGGACCAGTTCGGAAAGGCAGCTTGAGCGGCTTGAACAGCGGCCTCGATATCTCCCGCGTTTGAGCGAGGGATTCGGGAAAATACCTCGCCTGTCGCCGGCTCGATATTGTCCAACCACGCCCTGCCTTCCGGGTTCGTCATTTTGCCCCCTATGAGATTCTGCAATTCCATCATGTGCCCAAGATAATTGACGGGGTACGATTGCGGAATTTTCGCGAAATCCTTTTTATCTTTGCGCTCGCTTTGCAACCCTTGGGTTGTTGGTATTCCCCGATGGTGTAATGGTAACACACCGGTTTTTGGTGCCGTTTTTCCAGGTTCGAGTCCTGGTCGGGGAACAAGTCCTCAGCAATGCTGAGGACTTTTTTTTTCTCCGTGAGCTGGCCAGGGGCTACACGGGGGATCATTCCCCTCCGGTCAGGGCTTCGAGTTGAGCTTGCAATTCGGCGATGACAGTTTGCAAGGAGTCCACCGTCGAGACCAATGAGCCCAAGGTGGATGCTACATCGTAGGCACCGGCAAATACGGTTCCTTCCACGACCGCGTCTCCATGGATGACGGCATTTCCACTGCTGTGGACTTCAAAGGCATTCGAACGGATGTTGGCATCGGCACCGTTTCCAACGATGAACAAAGCGCCTTCGGTTTGCAGGGTATTGAACTGACCAACAGACATGCTGTTGTCTTGGTCGGCGACTACGCCGTAGCCTGTGGCAAATGATGCGGTTCCAGAGGCTTCTGCATTCCTCCCGGTAGCCCGGCTGTACAGCCCGGTTGCGGAGCTGGCAAATCCGCCTGCATGGCTTCCATATCCCTCTGCATAGGTTTGGTAGCCTTCCGCATGGGAAAGGTCACCGGAAGCGATGGTTGACTGCCCCTCGGCGTGGGAGCCGGTTCCGCTGGCTTCTGTTTGACGGCCTTCGGCATGGGCATAGAGCCCAAGAGCTTCAGTGGAATATCCTTCTGCGTGGGCCGCTGTGCTCGAGGCAAGTGTGTTGTACCCTTCGGCATGGCTGTAGTTGGCGGTCGCATCCGTTCCGTATCCTTCGGCATGAGCCGTCAGCGCTGTCGCTTGGGTGAGCATGCCCTCTGAATGGCTGGCGGTCCCACTTGCTGTTGTTCCCTCACCCTCTGCACTGGAGCAGGTTGCGCTCGCCGTGGTGAGGCGATTTTGGGCATGGCTGTAAGCACCGCTCGCACTGGTGTTGATGCCGGATGCATTAGCGTAAATGCCGGATGCCTGAACCCCATATCCTTGAGCAAATTCCTGTTGCACACGGAGGGAAGTGGTAATCCACGCGTAATCTTCCGTGCCGACCGTCGAATCTTGTACAGCTGACAAACCCAAGGAGTCCCTTGCTGCGGCAACGGTGGTTGCCCCGGTACCACCAAATGCCATGGGGATGACCCCGGTGGGGACGAAATCCTCGCCGTAGTAAGGCAGAAAGTTCAGCAGGTCGGTGACATCAATGGCGCCGTTGTTGTCGCTGTCCGGATTGAAAGGAAGTCCGCTTCCAGCGGTTTCTTGGGCAGAAGCAATCGTGCCGAGGAGCACGAACATGAAAGACAGCAAGGTGGATTGCAAGGCAAAACGCATGGCACAGATATTTTCTTCAATTTACGAAGGAACCGGCGGGACTGCCAATTCGTTTCAGGCCCCTCAGGGGGACATCAGTTTTGGACAACCCAGCGCAGGGACTC
>CALGDB010000204.1 GCA_937884175.1 uncultured Flavobacteriales bacterium | reverse complement strand
GTCGTCGCCGCTGTTGTGTGGTGGACTGCCAATAGCCAAGGGCTGCCAGCTGAGGCGACCCGCATTCTTTCTGCTGCCGCATGGATGCTCGTCTGGTGGGTCATGGAGGCGGTTCCGCTCGGTGTGACATCCGTGCTGCCCATGGTCTTATTTCCGGTCATGGGCATCGCCTCCATCGCTGAGACGACCGCTCCCTACGGCTCTCATTTTGTCTTCTTGTTCATGGGCGGATTTCTGATCGCGCTCGCGTTGGAACGTTGGGACTTGCACAAACGCTTTGCCCTCTCGGTGCTGGTCCTCGCAGGGGGCAATCCCCGTTGGCTTATCGCTGGTTTCATGACAGCAACGGCGGCGCTCAGTATGTGGATTTCCAACACGGCGACCACGCTCATGATGCTCCCCATCGCCCTCTCCGTTTTGCACAAAGTCGATGCCAAGGCCCACCCCAATTTCGCGTTGGCCTTGTTGTTGGGGACCGCCTATTCGGCAAACCTTGGCGGCATTGCCACCTTGATCGGAACTCCGCCCAATGTGGCCATGGCGGGGGTGCTCCAAGACCAATTCAACCTCGAGGTTCCGTTTTTGGAATGGACGCTGATGGCGCTGCCGTTTTCGCTGCTGATGCTCTTCGTCGTTTATGGGTTGTTGACTCGGGTGTTGACGCCGGTTGCTCGCGGCAGCCTGAGCCAGGGCCACGATGAAATCAGAGATGAACTCGCTGCCTTGGGACCTTGGAAGCACGCGGAGCGCCGGGTGGCAGTGGTATTCGCCATCACGGGACTGCTGTGGATCGAACGCCGGTGGTTGGTCGATTGGACGGGGTTGGAAATCAACGATACCACAATTGCCATGGCGGCAGGTGTCGGGCTCTTTTTGATTCCCAGTTCTGACCGTCACTCCGAGCGCTTGTTGACGTGGCGTGATACCCGCAACTTGCCATGGGACATTCTGTTATTGTTCGGCGGAGGCCTCACCTTGGCCAAAGCACTGGCAGAGGCAGAGGTCTTGACCATGGTAGCCAAGGCCCTGGCCAGTTGGGATGGAGTGAGCCAGGGGTTGCTGGTGTTGCTTTTTGCCGGGGTCGCCCTTTTGTTAACGGAGGTCATGAGCAACTTGGCGTTGACCGTCGTAATGGTGCCCATTGTGGGGCAAATTGCATTGGAGTGGGGCGTAAATCCGATGCTGCTCGTAATTCCGGTGACGATGGCAAGTAGCTGTGCCTTCATGCTTCCCATGGCGACACCTCCCAATGCCATCATTTTTGGCAGCCAACGCATTACAATAAGGGAAATGGCTTCGGTGGGATTGGTGTTGAATGTGATTGCGGCCGTGCTCGCATGGGTTTGGGGTGTGTGGGTTTTGCCGGAGTGGTTGGAGTTCCTCTAACTTTGTCGTGTGAAGCGCATCGCCATATTGAATGGGCCCAACTTGAACTTGTTGGGCACCCGGGAGCCCGGTGTTTACGGCCATCAAACCCTGGAGGACTTGGAGGCGAGTTGGGTTGCTTTCGGACAGACGCATGGAGTACAAGTCATCTGCTTTCAATCCAATGTCGAAGGCGAACTCATCGATGCCATTCAAGCAAACGGATTTGATGCCGATGCCATCTTGATCAACCCCGGCGGGTACACCCATACCAGCGTCGCCATACGCGACGCGATTGCGGCAGTGGATGCACCCGTGTACGAGGTGCACATATCGCATCCGGAGGCCCGTGAGGAATTCCGGAAGACGTCACTGGTGCGCGAAGTCTGCGCAGGGGGCGTCAGCGGCCTCGGTGTCCGGGGCTACATGTCCGTGCTGGAGTCAATTATTTTTAAATAATTCAGCGGCGTCAAAACTTCCTCAGTCCCTTGTCAATAAGCTTGGCGAGTTGCGCAGCGGATTTGTTGTCGAGCTGCTTGCCCAGTACAAAACGTCCTCGGAGATAGGTGAACTGAAGTGAGTCACCGCCCATGATCCAAAAACTCTGGTCGAGGTTTTGCATGAACTTGGCCGGGTCACGTTGTACGACCTCCATTTTCTTGATGTTATCCTTGATGAAGAAGCGCGCGCGGCCGAGGTTATTGAAGGCATTTTTTACACTCATCCCTTCCGCCGTGATGCGAACCATTTCCCTTCCGATTCGCCGCCACAAAATGACCTTGAGCACCCTGAACGCAAAAAACACCCAGAAAGCCATGAACACGAGGAAGAAGGTGCGGTCACTGCCTGTGGCGCCGGCCATCTCCATGGCCGTTGCTCCACCTACGCCCAACCAAGCCAAAAACCAGCCTTCGAGCATCAGTCGCTGGCTGCGTGGAATGGACTGGTCGATGATGATGGTCAACGCATCCTCGTGCCATGCATAGGTGGTGCGGTCTCCAATGGATTGAACGGTGGACGATGGCATGCGATGGGATTTACGGGGTGAGCCGGTGGTAGATGGCCTCGTAATGCGGTAAGATTTTCATGACGTGAAATTCCTGCACGCGGGCTTGTGCAGCTGACTTGAATGCGGCGTGTTGATCGGGGTTATCGAGCAAGGCATGCGCGTGACGACCCATGGCTTCCACGTTGCCAACCGGGGCGAGGTACCCGCTGACACCGTGTTCCACAACCTCGGGCAGTCCGCCGGCATCGGAGGCGACTACGGGTACTCCCGCAGCAAGGGCTTCCAGTGCGGAGAGGCCAAAGCTTTCTGTTTCTGACGGCAGCAAAAACAAGTCACTGACAAGCAACGGTTCAATGGGATTTTTGATTTTACCGATGCTCACGACATCCGCTCGCAGACCCCTGTCTTCGGCGCGTTTCTCGGCGCGCGATCGCTCAGGGCCGTCGCCAACGAGCAGCAATTTTGCCGGTTGGTTCGAATGAACCGCGGCAAACACATCAACCACATCTTCGACGCGCTTGACCGGTCGAAAATTCGAAATGTGCGTGATGATTGGTTCTCCATTTGGGGCTACAGATCGACGGAACTGTTCGTCGGCGTCCCGTTCAAAATGGGAAGGGCAGATGAAGTTGTGAATTACCTCGATTTCCCGATCAACCCCGAACAATTGGAGCGTATCGCGCTTCAGGCTGTGCGATACCGCCGTCACCGCATCGGATTCGTTGATGGCGTGGGCGATGACCGGTTCGAATGCGGGGTCCTTCCCGAGCAGGGTGATGTCCGTTCCATGCAGCGTCGCCACAATGGGCAAGTTGATGCCTTCCTTGGCGAGGATATGACGCGCGGTAATAGCGGCACTCGCGTGGGGAATGGCGTAGTGCACATGGAGCAGGTCGAGGTCATGGGTTTTGGCCACTTCGACCATCTTCGAGGCCAAGACCAATTCATACGGCTGGTAATCGAAGAGAGGGTAGTCGCTGACACGTACCTCGTGGTAGTAGAGGTTCTTTTTCAAACTCCCCATACGCGCGGGAGCGCTGTACGTAATGAAATGGAGCTCGTGTCCCTTGTCCGCGAGGGCCTTGCCCAATTCAGTGGCGACCACACCGGACCCCCCGAACGTGGGGTAGCACACAAAGCCAATGCGCAAGTTCTTCATTCCAATTCGCTGATGAAACGGGATGGAATCCCGTATGCTTTATACACTTGGTGTTGCACTTTGGTTCGAACGTCCCAATCAATGAGCTTTCGGTTTTCAGCCGAAGGGAAGGTGCGGTTGCTCAAAAACACAAAAACAATGTCGTGGTCGGGATCCGCCCAAGCCAGCGTTCCAGTGAACCCCGAATGACCGAAGCTCGACTCACTGACTTCATCGCAGGTTGGACCCGCGTCCGGTTCATTGGCCGGGCGGTCAAAGCCGCAGGCCTTGCGGTGATCCGGGTCGGGATCCACGCGTTGGGTCCACGATTGAATGGTTTCCGGTTTAAAGAAATCCACGCCGCCATAAGTCCCACCCATTCGCAGCATGTACATCAGCCGGGCCACATCGTAGGCATTTCCAAACAGTCCTGCGTGTCCGCAAACACCGCCCAACATCGCCGCACCGGGGTCGTGCACGTCGCCATGCACTGTGCAACGGCGAAAGACGGTGTCGACTTCAGTAGGGGCAATCGAAGCCGTGGTGGTTCTCGCGGGCTTGAACCTGAGGCTGGACCAGTGTGCCGGGGCGTAAAATTGCTCGGTCGTATAGGGGTCAAGGCCTTGGCCGGTAAGCCCTTCGATGATGCGTTGAATCGCGTAATACCCCAAGTCGCTGTACCGATGGGTACCTACGGTATCCACCTCGGAGGCCACAATGAGGTCCCAGATGGAATCGCGCCAGGCCGGTCGCATGTAGCAAGCGTCGGAAATGCGTTCCGAATGTTTTTCAGTGGGTACGGGTGAAAACGCGGTGCTGTCTTCCAGGGCTTCCAAGTAGAACGGAATCCACGATTGAAGCCCCGCGCGATGGGACAGCACGTCTCGCAGTTGCCGGCTCCCCATGTCCGTGCCTTCGAGTTCGTGGAGGTAGGTGTCGAGGCTGGCGTTGAGTGCGATTCTGCCTTCCTCTTCAAGGCGCATCAGGGCCAGGGTGGAGGCGGCAATTTTGGTGATGCTTGCGAGGTCGTACACCGCACTTGCCTGCACCGGCTGTTCCCCGTCCAATGTTCCATAGATGCCGTCGTGAACGATGGAGCCTTCATGCGCGACCACCACGCGGCATCCTGGCATGGCTCCTCCATCGATGGCGTCGATGACGATGCTGTCAATGGTGGCAGCCGTCGCGATGGACGTGGCAGAAAACCCCAACCGCATTCGTCCCATCCAGGGCATTCCATGACCCAATGGGAAATGTTCGGTGGCGACCGGCAAGTGACCGCCTGCGGAACCGGCACCGGTCAGGGCGTTCGCCACCGCTTCCACAGTGCGTGTGTCGTCCTG
>CALGDB010000203.1 GCA_937884175.1 uncultured Flavobacteriales bacterium | reverse complement strand
GGCGGCTTCGTAGGTCGCAATTAGCGAGGGATAGTCCCATCCTTTGACCCGGAAAATAACCAGTCCGTTCGTTCCTTCTTCCATTTCCATCCCGCTCAAGGCTTGGGAAATGGACGCCTTGGTGGTTTGGTATTGCTTCGGGACGCTGATGCCGTATCCATCATCCCACACGTTCATGAGAATGGGGACCTGCAAGACACCTGCGGCGTTCATGGTTTCCCAGAACAAGCCTTCCGACGTGCTTGCATCGCCAATGGTTCCAATGGCAATTTCATCGCCCCCTGCGGTGAATCCCGGTTTGGCCTGCGCCACATCATCCAGTTGCCGATAGAGCTTGGATGCTTGTGCCAATCCGAGCAACCGCGGCATCTGACCGCCCGTGGGGCTGATGTCTGCAGAGCTGTTGAATTGGGCCATGTGATTCATCCATTCGCCGTCATCGGTCAAAAACCGCGTCGCGAAATGACCGCCCATTTGTCGTCCCGCCGAGGTGGGTTCGCGTTCGATGTCGGTATCGGCGTACAGCGCAGCGAAGTACTGACGCACATCCAACAGCCCAATGGCCATCATCAAAGTTTGATCGCGGTAATAGCCCGAGCGCCAATCACCGTTGCGCACCACCTTGGCAAGCGCAATCTGCGCCAGTTCTTTTCCATCCCCGAAAATGCCAAACTTGGCCTTTCCTCCCAGCACCTCTTTGCGGCCGAGCAACGAAGCTTCACGGCTGATGCAAGCAAGACGGTAATCGCTCAACAACATGGCGCGGAAATCCTCCTGCGTCACCGCGACTGATACCATTGAGTCCGTGTGCTTCATGGCGCGAATTTACATAGACTCCGACCAAGTGGGCGTGTCTCAATGCAATGCCGCGTAGGCCACAGCTATATCGGTACCCACGAGGACGTTGTTCTCGACGAGTTGGCGGTTCGCCGCAAGGCTGGCACCTCCCGTGGCCTCATTGATGAAGCTCAGCAAAAACGGCGTTAATGCTCTGCCTTCGACGCCTT
>CALGDB010000202.1 GCA_937884175.1 uncultured Flavobacteriales bacterium | reverse complement strand
TCTGTAGGTGCAAACTTCGCCCTAGGCCTAGAATTGGATCTCATCCATCGCGAGCGATTCATGGAGTTCAATAGTGGACCCCACCTATGGTACCCGCCAGAGCATGCCATAAAGCGAGGGCTGATCACTGAACCTTACATGCGATGGTATCCGCATGTCCATGAGTGCTGCCAAGGTATTTACGCAGCAGCTGCGGGTTTTTTGGGCTTTGCTCGGTACCAATTCGTTGAGCCCAACACGTTCGGTGATCCCGGTTGGTCCGCTTTCGGTGGGTCTTTGCAAGTTGGATACCAGCTATTACTCGGTTGCTGGGTAGTAGATGGATACCTTGGTGGAACATGGGCCAACGATGATTATTCGGGCGCCTACATAGAGTCCACCGCGCTTTTCCCACCGCCCTCTGGATGGCGCGTTTCTGCCGGATTGCGGCTGGGCCTTATCCGCCAAAGGTGAGTGGCTCGCCTTACTGAACGATGAAAATGCGCGTTTCGCCATTGAGGTAAATCCAATAAGGGCCCGATTCAAGGCCTTGGAGGCTGATGGCCGTGCGCGGGTATGTGACGGTGCCCTCGAGGCAACGAACGCCAGCGGAATTGAAGATGTAGAAAGGCGCGGATGAGGTGATGTGCTCCCCCAAGACTATCAATTGGGATGAGGCCGGATTCGGGGCGAGGGTCCATGAGGCGACTTCTGCATTATCCAAGGCGAGCGATCCGCAGGAGATGCGGCCGTTCATGTCAAATTCCTTCAGGTGGTCCCAAATCACCTCATGGCTGATGATGTCCATGTTGCCCCACGCTCCTGGCCAGTCGTGGTCACCGCCCAAGACTTTGTAATGTGTCAGCTCTCGGCACCCATCGGCATCGGACCATTGGTAGCGTTCCACTGTGCTGCCGTCCGAGGTGTTAAGGTCGGGCAGCTCAATTATGTCAGCGTCGGGCAGCAGTTCGTTTTCATCGATCCACAAGGCGTTCCCTTCGTCGCTGCTATGGTAATACAACGTACCATTGTAAACGACGCCATCGTAATTCGAGTTGAAGTCGTTCGTACCTAAGATGGTGACAACGGGTGTGGGGTGGGTCGTTTCGCAATTGGCGTAGGACTCGGCGTACATGGTGCGCGCTACGGCCCCTACACCGGTGATGTGGTCGTTTAAGCGGCAGGCGAGGTCGTACACAAATCCGCCGCCATTGGAATACCCCATGGCGTAGACACGGGTGAGGTCCACACCATGAAGCGTGTGCATCTCGTCAATCAAGGCCCCCACAAAATCGATGTCGCTGTGCGGATTCGGGACCGTGAATGGCAGGTCACCGCTCGTGACGACTTGCCAATTGGTGGAACCGCCATCGTTGGGGTCGGGTAACGCCTGGGGGTAAACAAGGATGAAGCGCTCCTCGTCAGCGGTATCCCGCAAATCTCCGATGGCCAGCTGATCTTCTGCCACTCCTGCACCTCCGTGAAAACACAGCACAAGAGGCACTTCTTCCACAGCATCAAAATCCACAGGGACATATTGCAAATACGTTCGCGTTTGTCCGTCAACGGTTAGAGATTCAGTGGTGAGCTGCGCTGAGAGCGCGGTAGTGAATAAGACCCCAATAAGGAGCAGGCTCGTTCGGGCTTCAATCAGAAAGGGTAGGGAGGTTTTTTGGATCATTAAGAAAGGAGTGTTCGTCGATTGTCAAATTTAGGTCGTCTGCTAGTCACCCCGACACCAAAGTGCAGGACTTGATGATGGCCTTGATCGAACGCGCCAAAGGCTTTCCTGCGCCAATCGAATGAATCAGTAGGGCGGCTGGGCGCTGAGGCCTATATGTTTGAGGACCGAGCCGTCGTCGAAATGATACAGGAGCAGGCGGCCGGGAGCATACCGGCACACGCGTCCTAGGGCATCGGTGATGCGCACGAATTCAGGTGATTCAGGTTGCAGCGATTCCACATCCAAGGGGGTAATTTGCATTTGAAGCACCACCGGCCGGTGGTCGCTTACGTTGGTATCGAATTCGGACCACCCCCCTGGCATGAAGGAGGCGATGTCCAAGCACGCGACCACCGTCGAGGGCGACGCGAAATCATCAAAGACCTCATTGGATAGAAGCAAGTGGTCTAGGTGCGACGGCCAACCCGGGAAGGACCACCCGGAACTGGCGCCTTCTGCAATGGCCATATCGGCGAAGGTGTATTCGTTTGGCAGGTCCAAAAACGGCGAGAACACATTGTTGGCCGCCGGCTCTTGGATGAGGTCGTTCAGGTCCCCAAGCATGATGACCCGCTCTTCGGGCAGCCCCTGCTGGATGTATTCATTGAGCAGTACGCATGCCTCGTGGCGTCGAGTTTCCTCGTCGTAGGCATCTGACCAGTTGATGGTCCCGTTGCCGCAGCATTTGAAGTGGTTGTTGATGGCGTAAAACGACTGGCCTTCAAAGGCAAAATGGAGCACCAACGGCGACCGCGGAAACGGATTCCAAAACGTCGAAGCGGTATAGATTTCAAAGGCGTTTAGCACCTCGATGGCATCGGAATTGTAGACGTAGACTAATCCCCCGAACCAACCCTCCATGAGGACATATTCGTACCCATCGATTGCATCAATCATGCCTTTGAAAGCTGTTGTGTCGTCAATTTCCTGAATGGCCCAAAGATCGATTTCGAGGTTCTGGATGATGGTCTGCACCCGCTCAATGGTGGCGTTTCCGTTCTTCGGAAACCACTCGATGTTCCACGTTGCGATGTCGAGCGTGTTAGGCAAGCCAAACTCCAAATCGTCAAGAGTTTGCGCTTGGGTAATACGAGCGAGGAATAGCAGGCCAATCAAGGCCCATCGTGCCGGTGTGGTCATGGTTCAAAAGTAGCGCGGTATCGCCACAATGGGATGTAACAAGAAAGCAGGCCCCAATGGGCCCACTTTTTTGGAAGAACATGCGCTATTACGCCAATTTTGAATTGTAAGCGCCGATGGCTGCTCCGCCGAGGATGCCATGGATGATACCGATGACCCATTCAATAATGGCGAATGATCCATCATAGAAGGTATATTGTGCTGTGGCAAAAGCCTGAAAGATGCCAAAGACGATGGCCATTATCATGGCGCCTTGGTAGGCTCCGCTCTTGGCATCGTTGACGCCCATTTCATCGAAGACGTAGACCAAGAGGTAGGAGGCGAGGATGTTGCCGAGGACAATGAGACTCATTTTGGGTGCATGCAAACAGCCTTCGTATTGGGCCATCATTTCAGCCGCAGCATCGGCGGTCAAAATGCCGTAGTAGATTGCACCGAATCCAAACAGTGCGAGAAACCCAAAGAGGGTTCCGAGAATTCGCTTTTTCATGAAATAAGAGTTTTCGTGTGTGCAAGAAAAGGCCCAAATGGTCTGCCTTCGCTCGCTTGCTTGCGCAGTTTTTAACAGCCGGATCCTTTCATTCCATTGGCCATTGCGTAGTGTATCGCTCATGTCAAAGTGTGTTGCAGCCTGCTCGTTTGCAAAATTCCGGGTAGATTGCGCTATGCGAAATCCATTGCAATTCATTGTCCTTCTTGCGGTTTCAATGCTCATTGTTGGGTGTTCGATTCAAAAACGCACCCTTATGCCTGGGTACTACATTGAGCGGGTAGGCGGTCAAGGACTATACTCCTCTGAGACCACTCCATCTGCCTCAGTTGAAGCATTGGAAGAAATGCAATGGGCGATGGCAGGCACATTGCCGTATGACCTGCCAACGGCAGAATTAAATGAAACGCCATATGGAGTGCACAACCCGGTCCATGCGAGAGAGGTCCTTCCCATTCCTTGCAAGCGGATTGAGGTGAGCACGTCAACAGCGGAATTGATGGACTCTGCGCCATGGGATGAGACATACCAACATCAGAAACTGTTCGGAAACATCGCCCTCGGGGCTTTTGTGTTATCCGCTTTGTTGCTTGCAACCAGTGCACCTCTCCTGATGGTCCGGGCGGCATTGGTGTCTGGTATTGTGGCGTTCATCCTCAACCGCAGAAAGCGCAGGGAGGTTTTAGATATAAAGGAACTAAACGGCTATGATGTTACCGAAGAACGAAAGCAATTCATAAGATCAAACCGGTTGTTGGGCGGTGCGGCATTTGTGGTAATTCTAACCTACATCGTATTGGCTATCCTCATAGTATTGGCGGTAATCACATTCTTTCAAGGTTTATTCGGTTTATTCAGTTGGTGATTTTTCGCTCTGATATGCGTTTTATGTAGCATTCATTCCAGTGTGATTCGGACGTTTTTTGTTGATGTGCTCACGATTTTTGGGTGTTTACCCAAATCGGTTTACCTTGCATCTTGGGTGTTTACCCAAAAATGCCAATCTGATCATGAAAGACCTCAAGTACCTCCTTGCCTATACGGTTCCAGTGTCGGCCTACCTCTCGTTTGATTCGACAGGAATCTGGACCTATTCGGCTGTGATTTATGCCTTTGTCATCTTGCCCGTGTTGGACCTCGTCGCTGGCGGGAGTACCACGAACTTGGATGATGACACAGCGGTGAAGAAGAACCGGATGTGGATTTTCGATGCGATGCTGTATGCCAATGTGCCGATTGTTTTTGGGTTGATGGCCTTCTTTTTCTTCCAAGTCCAAACCCATACATATGCCACCTACGAGGTGGTGGGGTTGTTGCTGTCTGCCGGTATCCTTCTGGCAACCAATGGCATCAATGTGGCCCACGAGTTGGGGCACCGTGCCGAGTTTCCGGCACGCTTAGTTAGTAAGCTCCTGTACATGCCATGCCTGTACATGCACTTTTTCATCGAGCACAATTTTGGCCACCACATGAACGTGGCCACACCTGAAGATGGAGCCACTGCACGGTA
This sequence comes from uncultured Flavobacteriales bacterium, assembly GCA_937884175.1. Lineage (GTDB taxonomy): Bacteria > Bacteroidota > Bacteroidia > Flavobacteriales_D > Sanyastnellaceae > UA16. The sequence continues at coordinate 7,400 of CALGDB010000202.1, read as the reverse complement.
CAACCAGACCGTCTATGGTTTTTGGTTCACATCGGTCACCAAGCAATACATCAATGCATGGCGACTCCAGGCGCAGTTGCTCAAGCGCCAAAAGCTGTCCTTCCTTTCTCCCAAAAACGACATGCTTTGGTATCATCTCATTCAGCCTGCTTATTTGGGAGTGGTATGCTACGTGTTCTCGTTTGAAACGATGTTGTTCGCCGCAGGGGCAGGGGTTCTCGCATTTTTGTTCCTCGAAAGCATCAACTACATCGAACACTACGGGCTGCTTCGGCACAAATTGGAATCCGGTCGATACGAGCGCGTCCAGCCTCATCACTCGTGGAATTCCAATTCTCATATCGGTCGAATCGTTTTGTACGAATTGACCCGGCATAGCGACCACCACTTCAAGTCAGCGAAGAAATACCAAGTGTTGAATAGCCACGAAGAGAGTCCCACGCTGCCGCTGGGCTATCCGGCCTCCATTTTGTTGAGCCTAGTACCGCCACTTTGGTTCTACGTAATGAACCCGCGCGTCCCCGCTCAAATGATACCTCAGCTCGCTCATGACTGACGCTGCCAGTGGAATGCTGACTCCGGGAACCCTTGATCTGTTCTCGAAGAAAACACGCGACCAAATCTTAGCAACGAGTCTCGTGTTATTCAATCAGCGCGGTTTTGGAGCGGTCACCACCGCTTCTATCGCTGAACAGGCAGGCGTGCTGGAGGGCACGTTGTGGTATCACTTTCGCTCTAAAAAAGACATCCTGGCGGCCCACATGGAGTTGCTTCAGACGGTCTTCGCGCAAGAAAACACCTCAGCGGATTCAGGTGATGCTGAAGTCATCATTGAGGGCATTTTTCGCTCGTATGATGTGATTTGGGACTTCCGCTATATGCTGCGGGATGACTTCAACACCCTACTCAAGGCGGAAGATTCTGAGCTGGTGAAGGTGCAAGCGATCAATGAGTTCCTGGACGGCTGGACAGAGGGGCGGATGCTGCACGCAGCGAAGCATGGACTTCTCGACCTCGGTCAGGAAGATCCAGAAGCCGTATCGGAAATTATTCTGGTGTTGGGCCGCTACTGGATGGACTTCTCCCACAAAAAATACCCCGAAGCAGAGGGCAGTGCTTTGAGGTACAAGGGGATTAGTCACATCTTCACGGTGCTCAAGCCGTATCTGTCCAAAGTCGCAAAAGAGCTCGTTTCTACTCGTTTGTCCGCGTAGTCAGAACCTTAGTTCGGGGTGCGTGTTATGGAATCATGCGCCTAATTCTTTTGTTATCCATTTTCAGCTGGGCTCAGGCGGTCGCAGGCCAAGGGCCTGTGACGATTGAAATCCCGCCGAAGGGCTCTTGGTTACTAACTGGGGGAGGCCCGGGCCAAGATGACATACCCGCCCCGTTTCTGCCGGCACTTGCTCTTATTCAAACCGCAGAGTCAGGTGGAGTCGTTCGTGTTATGGATGACCAGAACAAAGAGATTCTGAGCCTTCTGCGGGTGTCGGCAAATACGCTATACTCTGTCGAGATTTATGATGGACAGCGATTGCTTGTCGACGCAGGTGAAAAGGGTGCGCGGATTACCGTAACATATGTTCCTCCCGGTGCCGATGTGCCCCGAGGCCCATTGCCGTATACCCGAGATTGAATGGTTCACTTGGGTAACGAGTTCGCCTGTTCGATTCTGAATTGATACAGTGAACGTAAATGCTACGTAATTGTATTATTAACATGTTCAGATACGCCCATTTTCGGCGACTGGTCGTTGCATGTTTCTTTGCATTGGGCGTGTCCTCCTCATCCGTAGCGCAGTGCTCCGCGGACGACCTCGAGCTTTTGTGCAACGAAGGGGAGGCCATCAATGGAGTCGTTTTTGACTGTGGGTTTTCGTGCTTTTTATCCAACGATATCACCGCCTGCTTTCAGGATTGCATCCAGAGCGGGGTGCCAGCGATGTCCACGGGTTGCGTGACGTGTTTCGCGGAACAAAGCACGTGTGTGACCAACAGCTGCTTCTTCGCCTGTGCCTTCGGTTCCGAAGCCGACTGCGAGGCGTGCGTGCAAGCCAATTGCCAAGCGGGATTTGAAACCTGTGCGGGGATCGTGGATGCCGACGCCGACGGAGAGTCCAACGTGTGCGATTGCGACGACAACGACGCCACAGCTTACCCCGGTGCACCGCCAACGGCAGAAGGGGTGGACAACAACTGCGATGGCCTCATTGGCGAAGGTGAAGCCTTGCCTGTGATTGGATGCCCTTCCGACCTGAATGCGGATTTGACGGTATCCATCGCTGACCTCTTGCTGTTGCTCTCTGAATTTGGCTGCACCGAGGGCTGCAGTGCCGACATCAACGGCGACGGCCAGGTGGCGGTTTCCGACGTACTTGAGTTGTTGAGCAGCTTCGGCGAACCGTGCTAACGGCCGTTGGATTCCCCCGCCAGCTCCTTCAAAACTGCGATGAGCGCTTCCTCGCCCAGCAGGCCGCTGTGTTGGAACAGGATTTCATTTTGCGCGTTGAAAACAGTGAGGGTGGGGTAGTTGATCTTGCCGTCGACCGAGGCCAACTCCAATGTCCACTCGTGGATGCCCGCGCGCACCCCACTCGGCCGGTAGCGAAACACCTGCCCACCAAATTCCACCGGCACCTCGGACTCGGCATCAAAGGCGACGAAAGCGAAGCGGTCATCCAATAGGCGACGCACTTCCGGATTCTGCAATGCCACGTGCTCCATGGCGTGGCACACGGCGCACCATTCCGTGTAAAAGAACACCACACCGAGTTTGCCTTCAGTCTCCATCCGTTGCTCGAGCGATTGAATCGAACGGTTGAGTGTGTCCTGTGCAGCACCTGTGACGCTTCCGGCCAACCAAGCCGCCCCCAAGAAAACCAAGTGCGCGTACCTCATCATGCCAAGCTTCAGTTCAGGGCCCATCTCAGTCCGATGAACCCGCGAATGCCCTGGTTCGGCCCGTACACGTATGCCGGATCAAACACCAACTCACCGGGCGGGGTGTTTTGCTCGAAGGGGTCTTGGGTGTTTCCCATGTACGACACGCCGGGAGGAAGGTGGTCCCAAGGTGTCCAATTCAAGAGGTTTTTGGCACCTGCATAACACGTCAGCCCGTTGTCGAATCGCTTGGTGCATTGGAGGTTTTGGATGCTGTACCAGGGGGATTGCGCCGGTCGGGGATCGACGAAGTCCTCCGTGGTCAAGGTGGGCAGATCCATCGGGCTGTAGACGTACCCAGTGTAATCGATGGAGAGTCCTGCTCGGTCAAACGCATAACCGATGGACCATGTGCCCGAAAATTGCTCCGTGAGAGGCTGCCGTTCGCGCACGCCTTGCTGTTCGGAGAAAACGTTCATGGCGGTGACACCGGCGTTGAGCTTGAACCCCTCCTTCACGGCATCCACATTCAATGATACCCCTTGCGATACCGAAAACCCTTCGAGGTTGGTGTATCGGATTTGGCTGGGGTCGGTGTCATAATCCGGGAAAATCTTGTTATCGAAGTGGGTATAAAACACGGTCGCATCCAAGCCGATAATAGCCTCGTCGCGCGTGTAAATGCGGCGCACGTAGTTGACGTTCCCGTTGATCGAGGTCTCCGGTAGTAAATCTTCTGCAATGATTACCTCCCGCGCACCGGTCAAGGCAGCGTGGTCTTCGGTGAAAACGTTCGCAACGCGGTACCCTGTGCCAAATGAGACCCGCAGCGTGTTCAGCTTGTCCAAGGAATTCCATTTATAATTGAGGCGAGGTGTGAAGATGTTGCCATGCAGGGAGTTGCGGTCGTACCGGATGCCGACCAGCAGTTTGTTCTGGGAGTTGATGGATAGTTCGTTTTGCACAAAAACACCAGGGAGGTAGGTATGGGTCGGCAGGTTTTGAGGTGCCAAGCTGTCCGCAGTGGCCGTTGCCGGCGTGTTGTCGTCGTAGTACGTGTAGCGCATCGTCAAACCGGCGAGTACGGCATGGTGTGCTCCCAATGCCTTGTCCCAAAGGAGTTGCCCAAAACCAATGCGCTGATCCGCGATGTACTCGGTCTCGCCATAGACTGAATTCTGCGCGTGACCGTTGGCACTGAACTGCACCTGTACATGTTCCTCCATCGGCAGTTCATAGACGCCGAATGCCTCCCAACGGTCGGTGTAGATGCTTTCCCCGTAGACCTCGTTTCCGCCGCGGTGCTCCGCTTCTTCCCAATCCACATCGCCCCCAAATCGCTCTTCCTGAACGAACCGCGCGGCCAACGTGAACACGCGGTTCTGAGCGCGCTTGAAGTTCCATTTGTTGAAGATGGAGAGCCGGTCTTGAAGGGTCATGTCGGTAAAACCATCACCGTCGTTGTCGATGCGTTGCCCGAAATAAAACCGGTTCACTCCAACCATCGTCTCGGCACGTTTACCGGCGTTGAACGTGGCGGCGACATCGGCATTGACCTCCCCCCACGTGGTGCCGAAAACGTCAGCTGCGATGCGCGGGGCATTGGTCGTTTGCTTCGTGAGGATGTTGATCAGGCCCCCAACTGCCTCCGAGCCATAGAGCGTGCTCGCGGGTCCTTTCACGACTTCAACCCGCTCGATGAGCGATGCTGGGATGCCATTCAGGCCATAGACGGTAGACAGGCCACTGACAATGGGCATGCCGTCGATCAACACCATCGTGTAGGGCCCTTCCAATCCGTTGATGTGGATGTCGCCCGTGTTGCACACGGCACAATTGACTTGGGGCCGCACGCCATTCACTGTCTGCAATGCTTCATAGACGGATGGGGTGGGATTCGCTTTGAAAAACCGGGGAGTATAGACTTCAACCGGAACGGCGCTCTCCAATTTGTTTACAGCTTTCATCGTCCCCGACACGACCACCTCACCGAGTAACGCCAGGTCTTCTTCCAAATTGAAATCCAATACGACCGATCCCGAAGCGGGCAGCGTCACCCGCTTCTGCACCCTGACGTAACCGACCGCGGACGCGACGACTGAATACGTCCCGGCGGGAATTCCGCGCATCTCGTACATGCCGAGCTCATTTGTGGCTCCACCAAAAGCGCTTCCCTCGATGAACACCGTGGCAGAGAACCCTAGCGCTTTGTCATCGGATGAAACCATGCCGGTCAGGGATGCTTGGCCAATGGCTTGAACCGCCATCAGCATGCTTGCAGCAAGGAGTAAAATGAATCGGCCCAAGTTCATTCTCATGGAAGGACAAAATTACGGCACGAATGCGGGCGCTGGAGGGCAGGAGTTTTCTGAATTTTTCAAAATTCTCTGTGCTTGAATGGCTTAAATTTGTGTGCCGATGATTGCCAAATTCAAAATCCACAAGCGTTCTTTGTTTGCCAGCACCTTGCTTTCGGTTTGGGCACTGGTGCTTGGCTTGGAGGTGCATCACCAATTCGGGCACATGGTCGCTGGCTGCAACCACCACCATCACCACGGGCACCATGCGCACCATCACGATGGGTGTAAAGAGTGGGGCGGCACGCATGCCGAAGACCATTGGTTGGTTGACGATCATACCTGCACCATCTGCGGTTGGGATTTCAGCCCTGTGCAAGGCGTATCGATCCGCCTTGAGGGAAATGCGAAAGGAGCATTGAATTCATGCGCGTTGTTGGGATGCCCATGTCCGGGTTTCCAAACTGCAGCGTGGCAGACCAGTTGGAGTGAACGCGGCCCACCGGCCAAGAGCTAACGCCTCGTTTTTCCGTTTATCTCCATTTTTTCCAACCTTCATGACGAAGCCGTCATCGAAGCGTGGGAATGGCAGAACCTTCATGACGTTCTCAATGTCAAACCTTGCTTGGACTTGGTGTGCATTCTTCCTCGTGCTCTGTGCGAGTTCGCTGGCACAAAGCGAGGGGTATACCGTGGTGGAGGGGCACATTCTTCACGCTTCAACCCAACAAAAACTACCAGGTGTTCTAGTCATGGCTCGACCGTGTGGCCTTGCTACATCTTCGGATGCAGCGGGTGCATTTCGCGTGTCGTGTCCCCATGGCGTTGATACTATTGCCGTGAGTTGTGTGGGGTTTGCCTCGCAGCGGTTTGCGGTCACCGATGGTCACATGGACATCTGGCTCGAAGAGCTGCAGGTGGATTTGGGGCAAGCGCTGATTGCGACTTTCGGCCCGTCTGAAATGGACAGCCAGGGGCTGCGTACGGGTGAGCTGATGCAACAATTGGATCGGACTCCTGGCCTGCAGAGCTTGGATTTGGGAGCGGGGCTGATCCAGCCGGTGATCCGAGGACTGTATGGGTCTCGCGTGGCTGTGTTGGAGGATGGCGTCCCGCAACAAGGCGGACGTTGGGGCAGCGATCACGGCGTCCTAGTGGCGCCGGAATTGCAAGTGGCCAATACTTGGACTGCCGGGGGTGGTCACGTATGGATGGGACCGGAATCGGCAGGTGGCGGTCTGCGTTTTGAGTCGCCATCGTTGTTGAACACGAGCGGAGTGAATACCCGCTGGGGCAGCGCTGCACGGTTCGGCAACTCCAGAGGACAGGTCTTTATCCTGCATACGGATTCACGTGATGACCGCCATTGGCATGCCGGTATCTCCGGAGCACAATTTGGCGCGACTCAAGTTCCCCAGCGGTCTTTCTCTTACATCGGCCGCACGTACACCCTCGAAACGGGAGAACTGCCCAATACCGGGGGCCGTGCATTACATGCTGTCACCGGTGTGGGTCGCCGGTTTCAAAACCAATGGGTCGGGGGGCTGGCTATGCGCCTGTCCGATGTGTGTCAAGGCCTGTTTCCGGGAATCATTGGTGTTCCGATGCAAGGCGATTTGGCGCCCGGTGATGTCACGTTCGCCATCGATATTCCGCAGCAGCACGCCTCGCGAGTCCAAGCCGTATTCACGTTGCAGGGACCTTCGACGGTCAAGGGTCAACAGTGGACGGTCAAAGCGGCTTCCTCGTGGAACCAGCGCCTAGAATTCGCGCCGCCCCACGCGCATGGCTGGGGGCCGCTCCCGGATTCTGACTTGAGCTTGTCCCTGAAAGAATGGAATGGGTTCGTTGAAGTCAAGCGCAGTGGCCCGCACGCTAAGTTTGGTTTTCAGGTGGAAGCACAGGAAGTCCAAACGGCGGGATGGGAGTTTTTGCTTCCCAGCCACCGAAGGGTGCGCTTATCAGCAATTGGTGAGACAGTGTTGACGCGCTCGACGCTTTCGGTCCGTTTGGATGCGGTGCATGCTGCCCAAGATGGGTATACAGAGCCGCTATTCAATGCGTCGGGCGATATAGTGGGAGAAGATGTCCGTGCGACGGCGTTCGAGAAGTTTAAACCCGGAGGCATGGTGGCGTGGCAACGCCCTTTTCGCTTGGACAAACGCGCCATGAGCGGCAGAGCGACGCTTGCCTTTCACGGGCGTGTTCCGAGCAACTACGAGTG
>CALGDB010000201.1 GCA_937884175.1 uncultured Flavobacteriales bacterium | reverse complement strand
TGCATCGCCTTCACCAAATCGCCGTTCTTGCGAAACCCACTCCCCCAATTCTCCACGCCTAGCAAGACGAGTTCAGCACCGTTTCGTTCAATGCACTCGTGCTCGTTGAGCATGAGCTTGAACCCCATTTCAGCGTGGATTTCCTTCAGTCGTTCTCGGCTGGCCTCGCGCTCCCAATCCTCGAACGGGCCGTAATCCGCATAGTCGTGGTTGCCCATGATGGAGTATTTGCCCAACGGAGCCTGCAGCGCCTTGAATGCCGGAATCCACGCATTCGCCTCGTCCGCATGGGTGTTCACGAGGTCTCCAGTAAACAAAATCAAGTCCGGCTCGAGCGCATTGATGCCTTCCAACGCCTCGAGGACAGGCCGAGGTTTATCGGCAAAGCTCCCTAGGTGAGCGTCGGAAATCTGAACGATTCTCAAGCCGTCCAATCCTCGGGGAAGCTCCTTCATCGGGATGCTGACACGTTCGGTGCGAAAAGCGTATTTGCCCCACGTCACTCCGTACAAAAAACTCAGAAACGTCGCACCAGAAAGGGCCACACCCGTTTGGGTGAGAAAACTTTTCCGCGATATGGGACTGGAGGATTGCGTCATTTGATTGATCCCCCAAGCGGTACCGCCCCGAAGGATTTCCAAGACCTCAAACCCTGCCATCACCAGTTTGGGAACGAACACGACGAAAAACGAGACAGAAAGCGCAGACAATAATCGAGGGTGCGTTGCACGCCATGTAGGCCACATGAAACCGTTGACAACAAAAGCCACCCAAATCACTACGACCAACAGCACCCACGACCGCTTGATGATTAGCCACGAAGGACTTTCACGCCATTGACGCGCCAGCAGCCTGAACGCCAACCATTCAATGGCCGACAACAGCGTGGCCATGAAAGCAAACATGAAAATCATAAAACCGATGGAAGGCATTGGCAAGCGTTGGTTCTCGGTGAATTGCGGTCCAAATTTAACCGATGTCCCTTCACTTCCGAAGGGCGCCAATGTTTTCAAATCAACCTTGCATTCGTTCGGTCCATGCCTGCGGCGGTCCCGACGGATCGAGCGCCTTCAAAGATTGCGACGCAACGAGGTGAACCGAGGACAGTTTCACGGCTCCGACCAAGAGCTCATAATCGTGCGTAGCGAGAACGATGGTAGTGCCTTGATCGGCGACGTCAACAGCGTGCTTCCAGAAGGCCTTCCTGCTCGGCACGTCCAAAAATGCCGTAGGCTCGTCCATGAAGATCCACGGCGCCTCCTGCAGCACGGCGCGTGCGAACATGACCCGCTGCGCCTGTCCGTCGCTGAGGGCATCCATGCGTTGCTGCGCCCAAGCCGTTTCGCCGAACATCGCAAGAACTTCTGCTGCACGTGCCGTTGAGGATGACGCGAGGCCGAGCACTTCCTCCACGCGGAGCTGGCTGGTTCGAGGCGGCGTGCTTGCAACGAACGCCACGCGCTTCGCACGTTCAGCAGCTGACATGCTGTGGACGTTGTGACCGTCCAATACGATGATGCCCCCTTGGATGGGCTGCAGCCCGGCCATGCTGCGCAAGAGCGAGCTTTTTCCCGCTCCGTTCCGCCCGATGAGCAAGTGTAGGCCACCAACCGGAATCGATAGCTGCGCCGTGCGCAATACGAATTCGGCGCCGTAGCGAATGTCCACATCCTTTGCCTGGAGTCGTTGGGAATTAACCTCAATCATGCAATCGGTCTGTTTTGGAAATCAATACCCAAATCACCATCGGCCCACCGATGAGTGAAAGCACCGCGTTAAGCGGCCATCCCTGTTCCATTCCGCCAAATCCTTTCACACCCCAGTCCGCTGCCAAAGCCAGAATGGCACCTGTCAAGGCCGTTAACGGTACCAGCACCCTATGGGACCGCTCCTTGGTCAGCAGGCGAACGACATGCGGTGTCGCCAACCCAAGGAATGCGACCGGTCCACACGCCGCCGTAATGCCGCCCGTAAGCAAGCCTGCGAGGGCCACGATTCGCCACCGCAATGACCGGTTGTTCACGCCCATGCTCTGCGCAGTCAAGGGTCCGAGTGTCCACATGTCCAAATCGCGGTGCATGGTTCTGAGTACCAGCCCTGCGACAACCACCACCGCGCACAGCCCAAGTGAAGTTGCCAAGGAACCGTGTCCAAACGTTCCCATGCCCCAAAACACAAATTGCTGCAGGGCGTCTTGTTGCGCTTCTGCTTGCAAAACCGTAATCATCGCTCCGACCACGTAGTTCAGCATCAAGCCGAAAATGAGCAATGCCGTGGCGGTTCGAAATCGGTGAGCGACAAACAAGACGAGGACAAGAACGAGTCCACTTCCCGCCATGGCTGCTGTCGCCGTTGCCCACCAACTTGAGGTCAATCCTACCAACACGAAAAGCGCCACGCCAAGTCCCGCTCCAGAACTTACGCCCAGAACGGAGGGACCGGCGAGCGGATTGCCAAACCACGTTTGCAGCACAAGGCCACACAAGCTCAATCCGGCGCCAGCCGCCACAGCAGCCAGAGCGCGTGGAATCCGCACGTGGAGTAAAATTTCACGGTGCACTCCCTCGAGGGGTTCCAACACCGCTATGTCCACCACGCCCCAAATCAGATGACTGAGTACCAAGGCGAGAAATACCCCAAAACCAAGGAGCCAATGCGAACGCCTCATGGAGCAAGCCATTTAAAACACGGACCTTGGTCTCCCGTTGCTCCATCGCCTTCACTGTAGAGCACGTGCCGGAGGTTGCGCAACATGGCATCGGGGTGCGCTACCCACCAACCGAAATAATCACATGTCACCGCATTTGCTGCAAATACCTGACCGGAGCTGGGCAGGATTTGAGCGTGATGGGGATTGGATTCAATCCAACGCGCCAAGGTCAAGTTGGCCGTATCCGGCTCGTACAGCACCAAACCCAGCGCATCTACCTCTCCACGTATGGTATACAGAGCCTCCAAAGAAAGCTCCACGTTGCCCTTTCGCATTTCTCCTGAAAGCGCATAACGCGCTCCCGCATCTCGGAGCAATTGGGCCACAAAACTGCGCGAATTGGGCGCTGACCAAAGGCCTTGCTC
>CALGDB010000200.1 GCA_937884175.1 uncultured Flavobacteriales bacterium | reverse complement strand
GGCCTCCAACTCCGTCTGGGCCAATTCAAGTCGATCCACGCTCAGCGCATCCGCAAAACCCGCCTGTTGCAGGGCCTCCACTTCGGTTTTGCTTTCAGCCAGTAAGGCCACCGCCTCTTCCGCCATCTCCAATCCCGCCTGCGCGCCCAGCACCAAATGGTACGCTTCGGCCACCTGCTGCATCACCTCATCCGCCGTGCGCTCGATGGCGCGATCACGCGCTTCCACAAAAAGTTGTGAGGCTTTCAAGCCCACGAAATACGAGCCACTGAACACCAATTGGCTCGCCTGAACGCCTACATTGGCTGTGTGTGCCTGACCGAACTGGAATTCAGAAAGGGCATTCGGATCCACGGGAGGGGCATTCAGAGGGACCCCTGTTTCCTGCGCGACACCGCCGAGGAACGCAGTCAAGTAGTCCGGAAAACCAAACACGTCTCCGGCAGCGACTTGGGTGGGAATATCGATGTACTGGCTGTAGTCGGCCACGAGGTTGATTTGAGGCAGTCCGGTTGCAAGGATTTCCTTCACGTCGCGCTCCGCTTGAGAGCGGTCCAACATAGCGTACTGCATCGCAAAGGCGTTTTCCAACGCAATGACTTGGGCCTCTTCTAAGGACACCGCATAGGTGGTTTGGGACGCGGCCCGCGGTAGGGACAACGCGGCCAAAAAGACCAGCGCCCAACCCGGGGGTTTCGTTAAAAAGGTGCTCATGTAAAGAGGTTTTCTTCTTTGATTTTTTCTTCGAGGAATGCAATGCCCTTGGCTGTGGCGATGGCGCGAATGTGGTAGAGGGCTGACTCGAGGTACAATTTCGAAAGCGGAATTGAAATGGCGGCATCCTCTGCCATGGCGCGTACTTCGTGGCTCAGGCCGATCAGGAGGCGCGACGCCACTTCGGGATTTACGTCATCACGGTAGACATCCTCCGCTTGCCCTCGCCGGATGTTTTCTTCCATGGTGCCCCGAAGGATTTCGTCATGCCGATCATTCACAAAACGAAACGCCTTCGGGTGGTACTTGTTCAAGTCGTACAACATGCTGGGGTGCATATCGCAAGTAACCTGGTGGATAAACCGGATCAACTTCAATTCTGCCTCGATGGTGTTTTCGCTGGTGGACTTGGCCTCTTGTATGACGTGCTCCATCTGTGAACAATGCCAAGCCATGCACTGCAAAATAAGGTCGCGCTTGTCGCTGAAGTACTTGTACAGAGTCTTTTTGGAAATACCCAACTCGCTCGACAGGTCCGCCATGTTCACCGCCCTCACACCCAAGCTCATAAACACCGAGGTGGCCCGTTGAATCAGGGATTCCTTGGGTTCGAGCGCGGTTGTATCTACCAGGAGCGGTTCCATTTGCGGTGGCAAAAGTAGGCTACAGGATGCCTTTAGGAAACGAAAACAACGTTAAAACGTTTCCAAAATCACTCGTTCATTGTTCGGCCGTTCGGAAATCGGCCTTCCTCCAGAAACACGCGCCTTCAACTCCTACCAGACGCTGAACGAATTGTACTCTTCTTCGTAGGCATCAATGATGCCCCAAGGCCTTGCGCACCACGTCGTCGTCCGCGTGGGCCGGCATCGTCACCTTCAAGCGCGGCTCCTGCTCCATCGCGCGGCGAATGGCCCATTCGGCCCCTTCATTGCGCGCCCAACTGCGACGGGCAATGCCGTTGTTGACGTCCCAGTGCAGCATGCAGGTGAGGCGGCGTTCTGAATCAGCGCTGCCGTCGATGAGCATGCCAAATCCGCCGTTCATCACCTCGCCCCAACCGACACCGCCGCCGTTGTGCAGCGAAATCCACGTGGCGCCGCGGAAGGCGTCGCCGGCAAAGTTCTGCACGGCCATGTCTGCCGTGAAGGCCGAGCCGTCGTAAATGTTCGAAGTCTCCCGGAACGGCGAGTCGGTGCCGCTCACGTCGTGGTGATCGCGGCCAAGGACCACCGGCCCAGCGAGTCGTCCGTCGGCAATGGCGTCATTAAATGCTTTGGCGATTTCCATACGGCCCTGCGCGTCTGCGTATAGGATGCGCGCTTGGGAGCCGACGACCAGCCGATTGGCTTTGGCGCCTTTGATCCAACGGATGTTGTCGTCCATCTGCTGCTTGATATCGTCCGGCACCTCTTGCATCAAACGCTCCAACACATCGCACGCGATCGTATCTGTCAACTCCAAATCTTCAGCTTTGCCGCTCGTGCACACCCAGCGGAACGGTCCGAAACCGTAATCAAAGCACATGGGGCCCATGATGTCTTGCACGTAACTGGGGTACTTGAACCCGTCGCCCTCATCGTTCATCACGTCCGCTCCAGACCGGGAAGCTTCGAGCAAGAAGGCGTTACCGTAATCGAAGAAATATGTGCCGCGCGCCGTGTGCTTGTTGACCGCTTCGGCGTGGCGACGCAACGAAGCCTTGACGTGCGTTGCAAAAGCATCCGGGTCGGAGACCATCATGTCATTGGCCTCCTTGAAACCGAGCCCAGCCGGGTAGTATCCACCGGCCCAAGGGTTGTGCAGCGAGGTCTGATCCGAACCAAGATCGACAAACAACTCTGCCGCATCGAACGCTTCCCACACGTCCACAACGTTGCCGAGATAAGCGTAGGACACCGCTTCTTTGGCATCCACCGAAGCCTTGACACGGGTGGTGAGCTCCTGAACGTCTTCGACCACATGGTCGACCCAACCTTGTTCGTGGCGCTTGTACGCCGCTGCGGGATTCACCTCTGCGGTGACGCTGACCACGCCAGCGATGTTGCCCGCTTTGGGTTGGGCGCCGCTCATGCCGCCAAGCCCGGCGGTCACAAAGAGCTTTCCGGCCGGCCCTGAGCCGTCCTTCTCGTTCATGCGTACGGCATTCAAGACCGTTATGGTCGTGCCGTGAACGATGCCCTGCGGCCCGATGTACATGTAAGACCCCGCGGTCATTTGGCCGTATTGGGAGACGCCAAGGGCGTTCATGCGCTCCCAATCGTCTGGCTTTGAGTAGTTGGGGATGACCATGCCGTTCGTCACCACCACTCGCGGCGCATCGGTGTGCGACGGGAAGAGGCCCATGGGGTGGCCGCTGTACATGACAAGGGTTTGTTCCTCGGTCATTTGGCTCAAGTACTGCATGGTGAGACGGTACTGGGCCCAGTTTTGAAATACCCCGCCGTTACCACCGTAGGTGATGAGTTCTTCCGGATGCTGCGCCACTGCGGGGTCCAAGTTGTTTTGGATCATGAGCATGATGGACGCCGCCTGTGCTGACTGCGCGGGGTAGGCTTCAATGGGCCGCGCGTGCATGGCATACGACGGGCGCAAACGGTACATGTAAATGCGGCCGTAGCGGTTCAGCTCCTCCGCAAATTCGGGTGCCACCTCCGTATGCTGCTCTTGCGGGAAATACCGGAGCGCATTGCGCATGGCCAGCTCTTTTTCTTTGGCCGTCAAGATGTCCTTGCGAACCGGTGCGTGGCTGAGTTCGGAGGAGCGCGGTTGAGGCGCAGGCAACTGAGCGGGGATTCCCGCCTTGATTTCCGCTTGGAACAACTGCAATTCGTTGGCGCTTGTGGCTGAGGTCATGATTTCTTGATTTTCCCGGTGCGCTTGTCAAACCCGTAAGGGCAGTGCTTGCAACCGCTTTGACAACAATGACCGCGCTTGAGGTGGTATTGTTCGGTAAAAACAATGTAGCCCTCTTCGCTATGGTAAAAGTCCCCCGGTTCCAAATCGCTCCGCATGTTGCAAATTTACCACGTATGAAACCGATGCCCGATTTCACGACCGAACGTGTGCGCTGGTCCGCTGCCGAGGAGGCCGACGTTGAGCTCTGGGTACGGCGCTTGGATGCTGTTGATTCGCCGGCGCCGGGCAACAAGGCCTGGAAGTTGACATACCATGTGGAGCGGGCATTGCTACAGCCACAGCCCGCATTGCTCACGTTCGGCGGCGCGTGGTCCAACCACCTGCAAGCCACAGCGGCGCTGGGGGCATCGATTGGGTTGCGCACCATCGGTGTGGTCCGTGCGACCGAAGCCGAATTGGCCCGTCCCACACCGACCTTGCAAGACTGCATCGATTGCGGCATGGAGCTCTTTGCGGTTTCCCGTTCCGAATACAAAGAAAAAGACGCGCCGTTTTTCAAGGCGTGGTTGCGCGACCGATTCGGCAATCCCTGGATCGTGCCGGAAGGCGGCAGTGGGGCGCTGGGGGTCATGGGGTGCAAGCACCTTATCGAACAAGCCGACTTAGAGCGCCCATGGGACGCTGTGGTGGTCGCCGCCGGAACTGGGGCCACGGCCGCGGGGCTCCTGTTGGGGCTCAAAGGAACCGCACACCTTTATGTCGCCAACTCACTGAAAGGGTTCGACATGGGACCGGCCATCGAGCACCAATTGAACCTCGCGCTGAACGATTCAACCTGGTCACGAGGGCTCGCCGCCCGATGCATCGTCTGGAACGACGCCCACCTCGGTGGATTCGGCCAGATTCCCGAATTCCTGCAATCGTTCATCGGTTTATGGGAGGGTGAAACGGGCATTCCTTTGGACGGCGTCTATACGGGAAAGGCGCTGCATCGCTTGGAGCAGGCATGGCGCGAAGACCCCGATTGGAGCGGCCGACGTGTCCTGTTCATCCACACGGGCGGGCTGCAGGGAAACCGCTCGTGGCGGTGACGATTGAAAAATATTTCCGCTCTGTGCAAGAAGCCAGTTGGCGGAGTAAATTTGCCCCTCAACCAACGCCCAGAACCGGCCGGCATGAGCGACTTTCTCCAACACGAATGCGGCATTGCAATGCTTCGATTGAAGCAACCGTTGCAGTACTACATCGACAAATACGGCAGTGCATTTTATGGACTCAATAAGATGTACCTGCTCATGGAGAAGCAGCATAACCGCGGCCAAGACGGGGCCGGCCTCGCCAACATCAAGTTAGACGTCCCTCCGGGCAAGCGTTACATCTCCCGCATTCGCTCCGTAGACTCACGGCCCATCCAAGACGTCTTCAGCCGCATCATGCCCCGTTTTGAAGGGCTCTCCTCTGAGCAAGTGAAGGACAGCCAGTTTCTGCAAGAGGAAATGGCGTTCACCGGGGAAATATTTTTGGCCCACCTGCGGTACGGCACCTACGGCAAAAACCAAGTCGAGAATTGCCACCCATTTTTGCGCCAAAACAACTGGCGCACGCGCAACCTAGTAGTTGCTGGCAACTTCAACATGACCAACACCGACGAGTTGTTTGACAAGTTGGTCGGACTCGGGCAACACCCAAAGGAAAAGGCCGATACCGTAACCATCCTCGAGCGAATTGGTCATTTTGTCGACGTCGAAAACCAGCGGCTCTTCGATAAATACAAGCAAGAAGGCCTCGCCAATGAGGACATTTCTGAACGAATCGCCGACGAGATCGACTTGCCCACCGTGCTGAAGCACGCGGCCAATTCACTGGACGGAGGGTACGTCATGTGCGGCATGATCGGCCACGGCGACGCGTTCGTCATGCGCGATCCGAACGGCATCCGCCCTGCATTTTTCTACGAAGACGACGAAGTAGTGGTAATCACGAGCGAACGGCCAGTCATCCAAACCGCCTTCAACGTCCGCACCGACGATGTGCACGAAATCCAACCGGGACACGCGCTCATCATCAAACGCGACGGCACGGTTTCCATGCCACAAGTCAAGCAACCCGGTGAGCGGAAGGCCTGCAGTTTCGAGCGCATCTACTTCAGCCGCGGCAACGACCAGGACATATACAATGAACGCAAGGAGCTAGGTCGCCAGTTGGTGCCGCAGATTATGGAAGCCATCGAGCACGACCTAGACAACACCGTCACGAGTTTCATTCCCAATACGGCGGAAACCTGCTTCTACGGTTTGGTCAAAGGCCTTGAGGACCACCTGAGCCAAGCGAAAATCTCACGCATCATCGGCTTGGGCGCCAACCCCGACCCGAACGAAGTGAAGAGCATCTTGGACGAACGTGCCCGCGTCGAAAAGATCGCCATCAAGGACGCGAAGTTGCGGACTTTCATCACTGAAGACGCCAACCGCGACGATCTCGTAGCCCACGTTTACGACATCGCTTACGGCACCGTCAACCCCGGCCAAGACAACCTAGTCGTCATCGACGACAGCATCGTCCGCGGCACCACGCTCAAGCGTTCCATCCTCCGCATCCTCGATCGCCTCAACCCCAAACGCATTGTGGTCGCCTCCAGCGCACCGCAGATCCGTTACCCCGATTGCTACGGCATTGACATGGCGCGTCTGGGTGATTTTGTCGCCTTCCAAGCGGCCATCAGCCTCATCAAAGAGCGCGGCATGGAGCACCTCATCGATGAGGTATATGCCAAGTGCAAAGCTCAAATCGAATTGCCCAAAGAGAAAAACACAAACGAGGTAAAAGCCATCTACGAACCCTTCACGACGGAGGAGCTCAACGACCGCATTTCACAACTGCTCACGCCGAAGGGCATGAATTCCGAAGTGAAAATTGTTTTCCAGAGCATTGAGGGATTGCATGCCGCATGCCCCAACCACCAAGGCGATTGGTACTTCACTGGAGACTTCCCAACGCCCGGCGGGCACAAGGTGGTCAACCGAGCGTTTGTCTACTACGTCGAAGGGCGCAACGACCGCGCCTACTAAAGCTGAATCACCAGCTGCTGAGCGGTGCCCTCACCGCAGCGAACCAAGTACGTTCCAGCGGGCAAGTCACTTACGTTCATCAGTTCTGCTCGCAATCCAGGCCGCACCAGCTGACGCTTCCATTCGCGGCCGTCCATTCCATACACCACAACCTCAGATCCGGGCTGAAGTCCGACCAATGTAATGTGATCGCGAGCGGGATTTGGCTGCATCGCAAACGCCGATGCCTCCATCTCGGGCGTGTCCACCACGTACTCGTCCAAATAAATTCCCGTAGCTGATTCGGTAATGACCGGGTCCCCTGTGATTGGTGTGTCCACCGTTGAAATATTCAGCAACGCCGCCAACGTGATAGGGTAATCCGCAGAAAAGAAATAATCGCCCGTCACCACCACCTCGTACGTACCTAGGAACGTCGAGTCCACAAACACCTCGGTCATCTGCACGCGGTAAACGTCCTCGTAGTAGACCATCCCCGGCAGGCCGAGCGTTCCAGAAGAAACACACTCCGCAGTCACCGCGCCTGTGCGGTAAACGGTGATACCAGCAGTGCCGTATTCGCAGGTAAAGGTGTCTTCTGAGGTGGCGCCGATTTCAAACGGGTAAGGAAAATACTCCTCCGTATCGCTGTACGCCACGATGAGGTTATTTTGAACTCCCCCATGGTATTCGTACGAGTCCCCGTAAGAATAGTAGATATACATGCCGTCGTCTTGCATAGCGATGTCAGATCCGGCAAAGACTTTCCCGTTGGACGTTGAGGCCACGCTCACGAACGAGCCATTTGACGAGATCAAATCCCAATCGGGGTTGTCCAGATAAGTCAAATCGTATGATTGACCAGGGCCACCTGTGTCATTCGTTATGTTCGCAAATCCCGGGGCTACCTTTTGGACGAAGGTTTCACCAGCTTCAGGCGCAGGCGATTGCAACTGAGCTGTGGCAAGGAAGGGAGCGAGGAGAGCGAGGAGGCCAAAAACACGTTTCATGGAATCGGAATTGTAGGGTGTTTGATAGCCTAAAACTAAACCAAAAACGCCTCCACGAAGGAGGCGTTCTTACAGTCTGTACCCGGAGTGGGAATCGAACCCACACTCCGTTAGGAACACGAGTTTGAGTCGTGCGCGTCTACCAGTTCCGCCATCCGGGCAAAGCGGACCTCGAAAATAGCAAAGGATTTGTAGTATTCTGCAAAAGTCTGCACGTTCTTCGCGCCGCGAAAACTATTTCTCTTTCGCGCTACCCTATGAACGGCATTCGAAACATCGCCATCATCGCCCACGTTGACCACGGCAAAACCACCTTGGTCGACAACATCATCCACCAATGCCAAGCCGTCGATTCCCGCAAAGAAACCGGTGAACTAATCCTCGATAACAACGACCTCGAGCGCGAACGCGGGATCACCATCCTGTCCAAAAACGTGAGCGCCAACTGGAAGGGCGTCAAGATTAATATCCTCGACACCCCTGGTCACGCCGACTTCGGCGGTGAGGTGGAACGTGTCTTGAAGATGGCCGACGCCGTCTTGCTCGTGGTTGATGCCTTCGAAGGGCCCATGCCTCAAACGCGTTTCGTCCTGGGTAAAGCCATCGAATTGGGGTTGAAGCCAATCGTGGTCGTGAACAAAGTCGATAAGGAAAACTGCACGCCCGAAATCGTGCAGGAAAAAATCTTCGACCTGATGTTCAGCCTTGAAGCTACCGAGGAGCAACTCGATTTCCCGACCGTTTACGGATCGGCCAAAATGGGCTGGATGGGGGCGGACTGGGAAAACCCAACCAGCGACGTATCGCACCTCATGGACGTCATCCTAGAACACGCGCCGGAAGCGCCGTACCGCGAGGGGACGCCGCAGCTGCAAATCACGTCGTTGGACTACTCGAAGTACACAGGGCGAATCGCCATCGGGCGCTTGTTCCGTGGGGATTTGAACGCCAACAAGGACTACGCGCTCTGCACCGACGACGGGGTGCGCAAGGTGCGCGTCAAAGAGCTCTTCCTATTTGAGGGACTGGGACGGAACAAAGTCGACCACGTGCGCAGCGGCGACCTTTGCGCCATCACCGGGATGGACGGGTTTGAAATCGGCGACACGGTCAGCGACCTCGAAACGCCGGAGCCTATGGAACGCATCGCCGTGGACGAGCCGACCATGAGCCTGTTGTTCACCATCAACACCTCGCCCTTCCTAGGCAAGGACGGTGAATTCTTGACTAGCCGCCACATCCGCGAACGCCTCGACGCTGAACTCCAGCGCAACCTCGCGCTCCGCGTCGAACCCACCGATAGTGAAGACAAGTGGAACGTCTACGGACGCGGCATCCTGCATTTGTCCGTACTGGTCGAGACCATGCGCCGCGAAGGCTACGAACTTCAAATCGGCAAGCCACAAGTCCTCATGCGCGAGGTCGACGGCGAAACCCACGAGCCGTTCGAGCACCTCGTCATCGACGTGCCAAGCGAAGTAGCCAGCAAGGCCACCGAATTGGTCATGAAGCGCAAGGGCATGCTTCAGGTCATGGAAGTCAAAGGCGACCTCCAGCACCTCGAGTTCCGCATCCCGTCCCGCGGGCTGATCGGATTGCGAAACCAAGTCCTGACCGCCACGGCGGGTGAGGCCGTAATGACTCACCGATTCAACGGATACGAGCCGTATGCAGGTGAGTTGGCCACGCGCTCATTGGGGTCATTGGTCTGCATGGAAGCCGGACAGGCCCGTGCCTACGAAATCGACCGCCTTCAAGACCGCGGCACCTTCTTCATCAATCCCGGCCAGGACATCTACATCGGTCAGGTCATCGGCGAATGCGCCCGCGAAAACGACATGGAACTTAACCTCGTGCGCGGCAAAAAGTTGACCAACATGCGCGCCTCAGGCGCCGACAAAGGCATGCGCATCGCCCCCGCCCGTAAACTTTCTTTGGAAGAATACATGGAGTGGATTGCCGATGATGAGTACCTTGAGGTCACACCAAAAGCCCTCCGCGTAAGGAAGGTGAAGTAGCCATATGATGCCTGAAGCTGAGAAAGTCTATAAAGACAATCGCTCCCACGAAAAGCGAGTGGCTTGGACTGTGGATTTTGTTAAGGCAAATCTCCGTCCGGGGTCAAAAATATTGGATCTCGGCCCTAAAAACATCTTGTCTCAGGAACTTCAAAACGTTGGTTACAATGTCGAAAATGCCAACTCACAGGATCTTGATGTCGATTATAGTTGTGTGAAAAAAGAAGGGTACGATGCGTTCACTTCATTCGAAGTCTTTGAGCACATGGTGAGCCCTTTGCCGTTATTGAAAGCGGTTCAGGCTCCGCTTTTGATTACTTCTGTGCCGCTCTCTTTGTGGTTTGCCCGGGCTTATCGCGGAAATCTAGAGGAAGACCCTTTTGATGAGCACTACCATGAGTTTGAACCTTGGCAATTCGAATTGTTGCTTCGCAAATCCGGATGGAATGTTGACCACAAAGAGCTCCACACATCTTTCGACAAAAGGTCAATTGGGATCCGGCCTATTCTACGGCGCTTTTATCCCCGCTATTTAATTGTGGCTGCAACTCGGTCTTAACTGTGGCTTTAAATTCCGTGTAAAAAGCGTCTATTTCCCGGGCTAAAATTGAATCCGCTGCATGCATTTTCTCGGTTGTCAAAACCAAAGGAATGTAAGCCTGACGAAGGCGTCGTAAGAGCACTTGTGGTGATGTGCTGAAAATCCGGTTCAAATCCAGCGCCCTCGTTTTACTAGAGTTGGTGGCTTGACTTACTCTCTGCACATTATCATTAAACACGTCTAAACCCAATTCAGGAAGCGCCGCAACTAGAAATGGTCGTATCTCTTGCTCTAGCCCCTCGAGCGTCCAATGATATTCTGCTTTTCTAAAAGCGGCCTGATTCCACTCCAACCAATGCCTCATGGACCTCACTAATAAACGTTTGTCCCAGGTAGAGGTAATTGTGGAATGTTTTATGAAATCCCACGAGTCATTGTTGATTGTCATTAAGCTTGGTATCGTTTTCAGTGGGTTTCTCAATTGATGAGCTACAACCAGGGTTGAATTCGATAAATCTCCCCAACTCGCACTGTTTTTATTCGGTGTATCCTCCGTCAAATACCAAGACGAAATACCATCAGAACACAACGTTTCATGACCTATATCCAGCCCACAGCACTGTAAAAGCTTGGAAGTATAGGCTGTCCCTGACCTACCCGTTCCGAGGATCACGTATGTTCGCCGGTGTTTTGACTCCATTGGTTTTGGATAATTCGTTGCTGCTCAATCAGCCATTTCTTGCGTTCAATCAAGCTTGTTTGGGAAGCATTCCCCTGATGAATCCTGCACTTCTGAGCCGGTTTAATCCCCTTGAAAACCTTTACGATTGGGTGGGCGTATTTGGCGCGAAGCAAGAGTTCGGTGTCACCGGCAACACGAACCTCAGCAAATCCACCAAGTTGACTCCAAACTTCCTTGGTCCACATCGAAGGTGCGTGAGACAATACCCGGCGCTTCATTTTTCGTAACCCTTCGTCCCATCTTTCAAGAATGACACGCACAACACCTTCATGGGATCCAATGCATTCCAATGCGTGCTCCAGCCAATCGGGGTAAGCAATGTCGTCCGGATCAATAAAGGTAACATGTGTCCACGGGATGTCACGCTCATTCGCTTCTGCAATCGCTGCGTTCCGGCAAGCATATGCACCATGGTTTTGTTCAGCCTTTTGCACGATAATTCGGTGGCTGAGAGCAATTCCAGCAAGCGCTTCTCCGATGGGGTGATTCGGCGAACAGTCGTCCATGATTACGAGCGTCCATTCTTTGAATGTTTGCGCCTGAATCGATGCAACCATGTCACTTACCCACTCCGGATGCTCATAGTATGCGCAAATAACCAAAACATGGGCTCCTTCAGCAATAGGCTCCGGCTTGAAACTTTTTTTTCGACCGCTTCTATCATACTCGAGTTTTAGCCACTGGTAGGCCGGAATAACCCCAATTTGTCGCAATGCGATCACCAGCCGTGTCCGCAACTCTTGAAGCAGTCTCATCAAACCTGAATAGAGAATTCAGTACCACTTTCGGCGCCATCCCCTACCTCAATCCGGCCGGCGTGGTACTCCTCGATGATGCGCTTACAGAGGGATAGGCCGAGGCCCCAACCGCGGGCCTTGGTGGTGTAGCCAGGCTGGAAGATATCCTTGCGCTTGGATTTGGGGATGCCGGGGCCGGAGTCACTGACGGTGACCAACACCCCGGACTCAGCTTGTGACACGGCCAAAGTGATGGTGCCCTCCCCGTCCATCGCATCTACGGCGTTGCGGATGAGGTTTTCGAGCACCCAGCTGAACAAGGGTGGGCTCAGAGCCGAGTCAATCGAGGCAGCGGGCGCATCAAACACCATTTCGACATTTTTGGAGACCCGAGGCTGCATATATTCTACGGTGTCCCGCACCACTGCCACAACGTCGTGCTCCTTGAGGATGGGCTTGGAGCCGATTTTGCTAAAACGGTCGACGACCGTGTTGAGCCGGACGATGTCACGGTTCATCTCGCCCAAGTAATCCGTACGGACACCTTCCGCCTCAAGCAATCCGACCCACGCCATCAACGAGCTGAGTGGCGTGCCAAGTTG
>CALGDB010000199.1 GCA_937884175.1 uncultured Flavobacteriales bacterium | reverse complement strand
TGGTAGGTGTGGGGTGCTTTTTCGAAGTAGTCCATGCGGAATTTGACGTGGATGCCTTCTTGGTACCGGTCGCGGTAACTCACGAAGTAGTGTCCCATGGAAAGTGTGTCGCCCTCCATGATGAGCAGGTCTTCGCGGTTGTTGAGTTCCTCGTTCAGCGTGCTGATGTCCCCGATTTGGTTTTGGGAAATGATGTCCTTCTGGCTCGTGCTGAGCACGGCCCCGAAAATCACCAAGCCGAATCCCACGTGCGCCACCGGCGAGCCCCATTGCTTCCATTTACCACGCGCCATGCGCAGGATGTAATCGGCATTGGAGAACACCGCGAAGAGGGCCGTGAACAGCAATGCGACCCGAGGCAGTTCCCACCATTCAAAGGGGTAGGCCCAGATCAATGCACCCGTCCCCACGACGCTGAGTGCCGTCGCGTAGAAGAGGTTCTTCGCAACGGTTTTCATGTTGGTGGATTTGTACTTCAGCCATTGCGCCAACCCCATCACCGCCATAATGAGCACGGCGAGTGGGACCTGCACAAGGTGGTAGGTCTGGTCCAAATCGGTGCCAGGTGCGAGGTTGTGTTTGCTCAAGTCGAGCAGCATCTGGCTGTTCCAAGCTTCGCCCCACTTGGCGAGGAGGGCGCTGAGCGGCTCCAAGAACTGGTTGAACACAGGCAGGCTGGTTTGCCAGGTGATGTGGGCCGCACTCACGAGGAAAAGCAACGAGCCAACGAACATCCAGAATTCCCGGCCCCAAATGGATTCCTCTTCCTCGGTGCGTTCAAAGTCCGAACGGTAGGCTTTGACCGAGGTAACGACCAACATGAGGAGGAAAACACCGATGGCTTCCACCACATACCCCTTCATAGCAAAAAGCAGCAGCAGGGCGAGGATGGCGCCAAAGGCGGATTTCCAAGCGGTTGATCGGAGCAACATAAAGTGTGCAAGTGCCACAAAACTCAGGACGTACACCAACAATTGCGGGAGGATGCCACTGTCGACAAAGCTGTGTACCGAAGTGTCACCGAGAATGCCGGACTTGGTCAGGAAGGTGCTGTACAAAACCAGCAAGAACGAAATCAGCAGGAAATAGTACGTGCTGAACAAGGCCATCGGCTTTTTCCGGTTGCGGTTGATCAGCAGGAGGTGGGCACCGGCAACGAGGGTCAGCCAAGGAACCAAGGAGGAATTCTCCACCGGATCCCATGCCCAAAAACCACCAAAGCTCAACGCTTCGTATGCCCAGGCGCCGCCCATCAAAATACCTGTACCGAGGATGCCAATGCCGAAGATGGACCAGCGCAGCGCCGGCTTCATCCACGAACGGTCCGAGCGATCGGCCAGCCCTGCCAATGCGTACGCGAACGGAATGGACGTCGAGGCAAAACCCAAAAAGAGGGTAGGCGGATGGATGGTCATCCAGTAATTCTGCAGCAGCGGGTTGAGGCCTTGCCCGTCCTGGAACATGGGGAAAGCCGTGAGGTAGTCTGCCCTGCCCGTCCAGGGGAGTCCAGCATTGCTCGGCGCATCCCTCAAGAGCAGGAAAGGATCCAGCCCGAGCTGGAAATTTCCGAAATAGACCCCGAGCAACATGGATGTCAGGAAAAGTTCGATGGCAGCAACGGTCGCCAATACAGCGTTGTGCCATTTTGAATCCGACCGCAGAAGCACCAGGCCCAGTATGTTGTGCCAGAACATCCACAGGAGAAATCCGCCTTCTTGACCGCCCCAGAATGCGCTGAAAATGAAGCGCAGGGGCATCTCGTTGTTGAGATGCTTCCAGATGTATTCAAATTCATACCGATGGGCACCGAACAACACGAAAATCAATGCGATGGTCGCAAATGTGGTGATGGCGTGGACGTAAAAGGCCTTACGCCCAACCGATTTCCATCCGTTCAAGAAGGCGACCAGGGATACGAACGAGGCACCGAACGCCAAGGCAATAAGGCCTTGACCGAAGCTGGCGATTCCGGTCCATTCCCCGATGAAATCCATCAGCCCTCTACTTGGAGGTCCTCACTCA
>CALGDB010000198.1 GCA_937884175.1 uncultured Flavobacteriales bacterium | reverse complement strand
CAGACGCCTTTTTGGGGTATCGTAGGGGCGCATTATGACCACTTGGGTTATGGAGACGAGAACTCATTGTACCGGGGTGAGCCAACCATCCACTGCGGCGCTGATGACAATGCGTCGGGCATAGCTGGGATGTTGGAATTGGCGAAGCGTTTTGATTCGAAGTCATCAGGGCACTCCATGCTTTTCGCAGCATTTTCAGGAGAAGAGAAGGGACTGTGGGGTTCGAATCAGTTTTGCGAAACCCCTACAATCAACCTCGATTCAGCTCGCTACATGATTAATTTCGATATGGTCGGACGTTTGCGAGGAGACACCCTCGCCGGTTACGGCACTGGTACGTCACCGGGTTGGATGGAGCTGCTCGAGTCTTGCAATGAAGACAGCCTCATTTTGGTGCCGAGTGAAAGCGGTGTTGGCCCAAGCGATCACACGAGCTTCTACCTCGAGGACATCCCCGTACTTCACTTCTTCACGGGCCAACACCCGGACTACCATAAACCCAGCGATACCCCAGAGAAAATCAACTACGAAGGAATTGTGCGCATAGTGGATTTTGTGGAGCGGATAATCCGGAAATTAAATACTGAAGAGGTTTGGGATTTCACCCCAACCAAAGACCAAGACGAGGACAGCGCGCCGCGTTTCAAAGTAACCTTGGGGGTTATTCCCGACTATCTCTTCGACGGTAAAGGCATGCGCATCGATGGAGTCTCGGAAGGCAGACCTGCTCAATTGGCGGGATTGGAACGCGGAGATGTGGTGCTGTCCATTGACAAGGTGCGAGTCACCGATATGATGACGTACATGGGTGCCTTGAGTCTGTTTGAAGCGGGACAGACGTCGGAAGTAGTGGTCTCGCGAAAAGGCGCGACTCAGACATTCACCGTAACTTGGGACTAATAAAACGACACAAGCATGTGAATTCATCGCTCCTCTGGGAGAGGAAAGTCCAGGCAACACAGAGCACCGCACTTCTCTAAAGGAAGGGGTCATGCAGGAATGTATGGCAACAGAAAGTGCTATAGAAATTCAAACCGCCGATGGTCTTCGGACACAGGTAAGGGTGAAAAGGTGAGGTAAGAGCTCACCAGTTCCGGAGTGATCTGGAAGCTTGGGTAAACCTTGCGGGTTGCAAGACCACGTACACTAATGCTTAAGGGCTGCTCGCTCGAGTTAGGGGGTAGGTTGCTCAGATAAATGGTGAATCGCTGCGGCGAACAGAACCTGGCTTACGTCATGCTTGTGTAACTAAAGGGCTTTGTTCGGGCCCTTTTTTTTTCATCTAGAACTGACACTGATTTTTGCAATTTTTATTGCTACTATCATTTTCATGACGCTCCTTACCTGTCTAACTAACACAATAATGGAATTGAACGCCAGAGAGATCAAAGACATGCTTTCATTCTGCCATGAATAAAAACAACGCTTAAATGCAAAAGTGAAGTATGTTGATGCCATGTTGCGCAAGCTGCAATGAAACAACGTCGATAGTGAATCTGGTGTCTTGCTAACAAGGACGGGCACCAAGGCAAAAAAGCGTGGGCCCAAAAGTGTCTGGGGTAAATTCATCCTGAAACAGCTGGCCAGGGCCTAACGTCCAGTGAACTATGAAGGACTGATGGATATTGCCCTGGAGATCCATGATTATGATAAATACAGGTTTTAAATGTTCGAGCGAGCATTCTGAACAGCGCATTCGACTTCAGGTGATCGTGGGTAATGTGACGACCACAGGCGAGCTTGGAAAGAAGGAAAAATTCCTTGTGCCTACAACTTAGATAGACGAAAAAGGACAGTTGCCCTAGGTGCAAACAAAATGGTGAAAGGAGACGATGAACTTTACACCTGAACTGGTAGATAAGCTCCATTCCTGTGGCGAAATACGCGGAAGATTTAGTCGGTTAACGACATCAAAACAGGAAAACGATAAAAAAAGTGAGGCCAGCGCCTCCCTTTTTTGATGCTTCATCCCTCCTCATCCATGAAAGGGTACCGGTAGTTCACCGGTGGCACCAGTGTTTCTTTAATGGTCCGTGCGCTGGTCCAACGCCAAAGGTTCAGTACACTTCCAGCCTTGTCATTCGTCCCGGATCCGCGGGCACCGCCAAACGGTTGCTGCCCAACGGCAGCACCCGTAGGCTTGTCGTTGACATAGAAGTTCCCAGCTGCATTGACCAACCGCTCTGTGGCGCGATTGATGGCGTGGCGATCTTGTGCAAAGACTGCGCCGGTCAAGGCGTATTCACTGGTGCTGTCCACCAAATCCATTGCTTGTTCAAAATCATTGTCCTCGAAGATGTAGATCGTCAGAACTGGTCCGAAGATTTCCTCAACCATGGTTTTGGACTTCGGATCTGTGGTCACCACAACGGTTGGTTCAACGAAATACCCTTTAGATTTATCCGCATTTCCACCAGCGAGAATGCGCACCGAATCATCTGACTTAAAATGCTCTAAGTAACCATTGATTTTGTCCCACGAATGCTCATCGATGACGGCTGTGATGAAATTGCCGAAGTCTTCCGGCGACCCCATTCTCAGCTCGGCCACCTGCGCAACCAACTTCTCCTCGATTGCCGGCCACAAACTCTTCGGCAGGTAAGCGCGGGAGGCAGCACTGCACTTCTGCCCCTGGAACTCAAAAGCACCCCTTATGAGGCCTGTGACCACTTCGTCTACACCCGCAGAAGGGTGGGCCAACACGAAATCCTTGCCACCAGTTTCTCCAACAATGCGTGGGTAGCTCTTGTACTTGGCGATGTTTTGGCCAATGGCGGTCCACAAATGACGGAAAACGCCCGTGGATCCCGTGAAGTGCAAGCCCGCAAAATCCGGGTGATTAAAGACCACTTCCCCTGCATCAGGACCATCGCACGTCACCATGTTGATGACGCCATCAGGAAGGCCCGCTTCTTTGAACACCTCCATGATGACTTGGGCGCTGTAGACTTGGGAGTCGGCAGGCTTCCAGATAACGACGTTACCCATCAAAGCGGGGGCGGCACACAGGTTGGCAGCGATTGCTGTGAAGTTGAAGGGGGTAATCGCAAAAACAAAACCTTCTAAACCACGGTATTCCATGCGGTTCCAAATGCCGTCTTGACTATCAGGCTGAACATCCTGAATTTCTTGGAGGAAATAGGCATTAAAGCGCAGGAAATCAATCAACTCGCAGGCCGCGTCAATTTCCGCTTGGAAAATGTTTTTGGACTGTGCCAACATCGTGGCCGCATTGATTTTAGCGCGGTAGGGTCCTGCAATCAAATCCGCCGCCTTGAGAAACACGGCCGCACGTTCATTCCACGGAAGAGCCGACCACGATGGTCGAGCGGCGAGTGCCGCATCGATTGCAGCGTTTACATGTATTGCATCGCCGTAATTGAAGTGTCCGAGGATATGCTGGTGATCGTGAGGAGGGGACATCGCCCGTTTGTCATCGGTTCGAACCACATCCTTGCCAATATACATCGGCACATCAATGGGCGCTTGGCTGTACATCTCTCGGTACACACGGAGAACTTCCTCGCGTTCAGCAGTGCTAGGAGCGTAGGATAAAACGGGTTCGTTGACAGGATAGGGGATGTTGAAATTGCCTCGGGACATAAAGGTTGAGTTTTTGTTCAATTTGTTGTGCAAAGCTAATTCAACTCCCGTCAAGGACCGGTGCTTGTCCACATAACTTGGCATGTGATTCTACACCCTACTGTGCTGCCCATGGAACGCATTGTTCGACCCCGATTTTTAACCCGCCCAACAATCAACTTCAAGCGGTGGTTCATCCCCTTGCTCTTAGCGCCTGCTTTCAGTGCGAACGCACAAGGCGTGGAGTGGTCAGAGAAGGACCTCGCCCGTTCGGTGCACCGTGCTGAGCAAACGTTTCAAGGGGGAGAAATGAGCCGGGCATATGGTTTGTTTGCGCATCTGGTAAGCGTAGCGGGGGATCGGGCATTTCTACATTACCGCTTTGGTGCGACCTGCACTTACACGTCACAACGCTTGAACGAAGCAATTGAGCACCTCGAAATCGCCCGGGAACTCGGGATTTTGGAAACAGAAGAAGCGGCGGGTTGGCATTACTACAAAGCCCGTTATCACCAGGCTCGGTTTGAATTTGACCAAGCGGCTTTCCACCTCCGGTCCGCCATTGATTTGGCGCCCAACAAAGCAGTGTGGCTCGAAGATGCCAAGCTTCGCTTTGGACAATGCACGACCAACGGCGAGTTTCCAATTGAAACAGAAAGGCTGAAGGACGTGGAGACCTTGGTTTCGCATTCCGATGATTACTTTCGGCTGTATGAGATGCCCGTGTCTGAGGGGCGATTGTTGACCATTCCAGAGCATCTACGCACCAAAGAAGATAAGCGGAGAAATTACACCTCCCAATTGCACTGGCTTCCAGGAGAGCGGTTTGCATTCTATTCAAGCTTTGGGCGGAACGGAGATACCGGCTTGGATGTTTACCGCGTGGCTGTTGACGGAGTGGGCGATTACGGCATTCCAGAGAAGCTTCCCTTTCCGGTCAATAGCGACTTCGACGATTGCGCTCCTGTATGCATGCCCGGTGCTGACGGAGTGACTGCGGACCAATTGTTTTTCAGCAGTTCACGCCCGGAAGCGCTGGGAGGATTTGATGTTTTTGAGGTAAACGGTGAATTGACAGGCGAGTCCATGGAATTGCTTCAGCAATCGCAAGCAATTCAATTGCCATTTGAAGTCAATAGCACGGCAGACGAATTCCTATATTGGGAAAATGAAGCCGCAGGAGAAGCTTGGTTAACAACGAATCGGAACCAAGATTTTGAAGGAAGAGAGGTTTGGCGGTTCGCATTGGATCGTCAAATCGTAGTGCCCGTTGCAGCATCCATTCAAACTGATTTTGGCAGCAGCGAAGGGCGGCTGACCATCCGAAGGGAAGGGGAGGAGTGCATCGGGATCGAACACCACATGCCAAGCGAGGGAACAGTCGACCTCTTGCTTGCTGCAGGCGCAAAGTACATCGTTGGATGGGAGGCGAAGGACGGAAGCATAGCCAAGACCGAACGCATTGCACTGAAACCAGCTGATTCACCGGCGTTCATTTCAGAGCCGTTGCACTTTGAAGGAGCCCCTTCGGCAATCAGTATGCAGTCGCAACTGGATGCCAATACCACCATCGCAAAGACGGACATTCAGTGGTCCCTATCGGGGTTATCCAGTCAAGTGGAGGCCTCTATGTTTGGCGAGCTGATGAGCGAAACCGCTTTTGCAGCGATTCGCGCAGACGGCATCCATGAGGTCGGCATAGAGAAAGTCCTCCAGGCGGCAAACGCCGAAGGCACAGCGGCCTATCGGGTTCCCAATTGGATGCTTGAAGCGATGCATGAAATCGGTGTAGCCACAACCCTCGAAGAATTGCCCGAGCCGGTTCAGCAGACCCGGGAACAAGCCGTTGACATCCAATCGCAAATGGAGGCGATACAATGCTGGGACGCACCTGGAACGGAGGCTTGGAAAACGCAGGCGATGATCGAACGGTTTGGTGAACCTGCACTGGCTTTACTATCCGAAGAAGTCCGTCAATTGCGCATGCAAGCCCAATCTGAACAGGACCGATGGGGCACATGGAATGACGTCATTGCCGAATACGTTTACCAGACGGGCGTGGATTCGGAAGACTGGAACGTCCTCAAAGCGTACTGCGAGGCCCAGTTTCAGGCTTTTGCAGGTGCGTATGTTCATGCCGAAGACATGTTCAGACGCATCGATTGCCATTTGCGCTTTGAGCGTTGGGTTGCTGAAGCGCTGCCCATGGAGATTGAAGCCTTCCGGGAAGACCTCAGCGCCATCTTATCCAGTAATCCAAGGATCACCCAAGCGCTTATGTCAGCTGCCCACGCGACGCATGAGCAAGAAAACGTGGAAGGAGCATTCGAAACGCTCCAAACCGCGCTTTGGGGTGCCTTTACAGATGAAATCATGGGGCATCAAGACCTCGGGATTTATACGCTCCCAGGCATGGAAAAGACCCAAACTTGGTTCATGCGCAGTGGTGGGATTGTCGAAGAACTCCAAAATCAATCTAACCCGTCTGGTCGCATCGAGAAGGGCCAACAAGCAGTTGGATTAGCGTGGGAAACTTGCCGAGAAGGGGCTCGTCGCAAAGACCAGGTGCTCATGGAATCGGATATGAGTCCTGGAGCATGGTGGGCAGCTTTTGGCCCAGCCGACTCAGAAAATCAACTATCACAAGCGGGTTACGGAGGGTACGAGCTCTTTGTAAAGCACGATGACCCAATTTTGGACCAGGCACATGCATACCAAAAAGAGCTGGATGTGCTTCGAACGTCTGCTCAAAACGAACGGGCCTATAATGCCTCATTGAAACGTGCCATTGCGATGCGCTCATCGATTGAACAGGAGATGCTCGCACTCTTCGGCGGAGAACGGACCTCACAGGCACCCCCGAGGAACGGGAGACCAACCGAGGTCGCATCCGAGCAAGCCAAGGCGGAAATGACCGAAACCATTCAAGCCCAGCCCGAGCCGGTGGCAACTTCTCCCAAGGCCCCGGAAACTACGCCAAGCTCAATTGTGCGAACCGAAGTGATGCGCTACACGGTTCAAATTGGCGCGTTTGCCAATGCACCAAACTTTAATGGCATGCCAACAGCGGAAGCCGCGTTCAAATTGCAAGCCGTCGGATCACTTACGCCATACGGAAGCGGTACATTCAACAGTTACGAATCGGCCCAAGCACACCTGAACATCATGCGCACATGGGCAGAGGATGCCTTCATTAAGCTGATTCCTATTCGCTCTGCACCTCCAGAACCTGAGCCTTCGGAGCCTGAAGTTAAGAACAACGCTCCAACGCCTGTGGCTCGACATGGGAGGGGAACCAAGCAATTTCGCGTGCGCATCGTCGGTTACACGGATACCTTGCAGCCGACCGAGGTAGCCACGTTGTTGCGGCTTGGCAATGAAGTTCCCTTAAAAACTGCTCGCTTCTCCTCCGAAACCGTCTACTTTACCAATACCTTTGATTCATTGGACGCCGCCAAAGATATCCTCACATTGTGCATCAAGCGCGGTTTCAATGACGCAGAAATTGAAGTAGTGTACGAATGAAAACATGGCGTAATAGAATGCTGGTTGTCTTGTCTTGGTTCCCTGTAGCAACCGGGCTACAGGCACAGTCCTTGGTAATCAACGAAGTGCTGGCTAGCAATTCCTCTTTCGATTATGATGACTTTTTTCAGTTCGAAGATTGGATTGAGATCTACAATGGTGGCGGGATCCTCAATTTGGAAGGCTACCACTTAAGCGACGATCCGGATACCTTGGACAAATGGATATTTCCGTCGAGCAACCCGGGTCTGACTACCATTCTGCCTGGCGGCCATCTGCGCATCTGGTGCGACGACGACGAGCAACAAGGTGAGGACCACACGAATTTCAAACTCAGTGGAGACGGGGAGAGTGTCTTTCTTGTAGAGCCAGATGGGTTCACCATTGTCGACAGCATCACTTTTGGTTTAGCGCAAACGGACATTTCATACGGACGAGCTTGCGACGGATGTAACGATTGGATCTACTTCAATGTTCCCACACCCGATGCCTCCAATGCTTTCATCAACCTTCCTGTGAGCACCCTGTTTATCAACGAATACCAGCCTAGCAACAGCGTAACCGTTTTCGATGAAAACTTCAACTTCAACCCTTGGATTGAGGTATTCAATCCCAACGATTTCCAAGTCAACTTGTCCGGATATCAGGTAGAATTGAATGGGGCGACCCATGCCTTCAACAATAACGAACCTTGGAAAACCACCATAGAAGCAGGGGAGTTCCAAATCTTTTGGATGGACGGAACCGTTGAACTCGGATCCAATCACATGGCAATAGAACCACAAAGCAGTGGTACCATGCGCTTAATCGGCTATGACGACACCGTGGTGGACGAAATCGACTACGACCACTCCATCGGCTTAGATGCAAGCAGCGGACGCAGCACAGACGGCTCACCCATGTGGACCACATTCAACACGCCAACTCCGCGCGTAACCAATGCGCTCCAAATCATCGAACCCGCCCAAGTGGTCATCAATGAAGTGCAATCCGATAACTTCATTTCCTACGCTGATCCCACAGGAGAATTTGAGGATTGGGTTGAATTGCACAACCCGACATCGCTGCCAATTGACATTGCTGGGTACTTTTTGACCGATCGATTAGATCGCCCCATGAAATGGCAAGTGCCAGCTACGGTTGGGGACTCGACCATAATTCCTTCTGGGGGATTCTTGGTGTTGTTTGCGGATGAAGACGGCTCGCAGGGTTGGAACCACATGAATTTCAAGTTGAGTTCACAAGGGGAGCCTATTGCCCTGCGATCACCAGATGGTTTCTCCGTTGCTGATTCTGTGTTCATGCCCAGTGTGATGCAAGACCGGTCTTGGGGCCGTCAGTTCGACGCACATCCCAACTGGGTAGAGTTTT
>CALGDB010000197.1 GCA_937884175.1 uncultured Flavobacteriales bacterium | reverse complement strand
CTGGCAAATCGCAGCGGTCGCAAATCTAGCCGGAGGACTGGTGTGCGAAAAAGTTGGTGTCGTCACCGTGGAGCGCGAACGCCTCCAAGCGGAATGGGAAACCCACGCAGACGCCATGGCGGCATTGATGAATTCGAAATGAACTTCCAAGAATTTCGAGAGCGGATCAACGTTGGGCTGTACCAATCCAAAGACCGCGTCTTGGGTGGATTGAAAATCCTCAACCTGCTTGTCTCGGCTTCTGCCCTGTTTGTGCTCGCTTTGTACTATGGATTCCCGAACGAATCCGAAACCGCGATCCAACTGTTGGTCTTTGTCAAATTCAGTTTTGGCTTTTACGTCCTGCAGTACATCACCCGCCTCCTGTATGATTTCCAGCCGCTTGATTTTTTGCGAAGAACGTGGTTCGAAGCAGCGGTCATGGTCGTTTTGGTCATTGAGGGGGCCAGTGACCTCTTTACGGGTGATCTACTTATAATTCGGTTTATACAATCTGTTGGATTCAATTCAATATCAGACTTTTACACAATATTAATACAAGGTTATTTCTTCACCATTGTCCTGGCGGAATTGCTACGTGGTGGACGGGTATTGCCCCGAATTCGACTCAACCCTGCGGTCATCTTCATCATGAGTTTTCTGGGGTTAATCACCATTGGAACGGTGTTGTTGATGCTGCCAGAAATGACGGTCCAACCGGGGAGCATGGGATTTCTCGATGCCCTGTTCACATCGACCAGCGCCACCTGCGTAACCGGCTTGATGGTGGTGGATACGGTGACCTTTTTCTCCTTCAAGGGGCAGGTGGTCATTTTGGCGTTGATCCAGCTAGGGGGCTTGAACCTCATCGCCTTTGGCTCGTTCTTGGTGCTTGCCTCCAAATTTGGGCTGGGCGTGCGGCAGCACGATGTCATCGAAGACTTCGTCAACCGCGACACCTTCAATGCCAGTTCCGGACTGCTCGGCAAGGTGCTGATGTGGTGCTTGGCGATTGAGGCCGGAGGGGCGCTCATCATGCACCTGACGTGGGGTGAGGCCTTGAATGGTACGGCCTCGGGCCGACAATGGTTTTATTCCGTGTTCCATTCCGTTTCCGCCTTCAACAACGCGGGCATTTCCCTCTTTACGGATGGATTGGCGAATGCGGCCATTGACGGCAATTACGCCCTGCATTGGACTGTAACGGTGCTCGTCTTTTTCGGCGCATTGGGCATGGTGGCCATCTTCGACCTGTTTGACATGGCTCGCCTGCGGGAGCGGATGAGCCAGCCGTGGAAGCACATCGGTTTTGCGACCAAAATCGCCCTCTACTTCTCTTTGGGACTGGTGGCCTTTGGCGCAGCTGCTTTCTGGCTTCTGGAAGCCGATGGCACCCTTGCGGGTATGAGCCCGTTTGGTCAATTGACCACCTCGGTCTTTCAAAGCGCAACACGGACCAGCGGATTCAACACCGTGGATATCGGAGCAGTTAGGGTACCAATGTTGTTCCTGCTTATCATCTTGATGTTCATCGGTTCCTCATCGAGCTCTACCGGAGGTGGTATCAAAACCTCCACCCTTTCCATTGTGATGGCGGATGTCTGGAGAACCGTGCGCAACCTCGATCACGTCCAGCTTTTCAAGCGAACTGTGCCCGAAGTTTTGCGGTCCAGAGCCTACAGCGTGCTGCTCTTCTTTTTGGTTGGAAACACCGTCGCCATCTTCTTGTTGTCAATAACGGAGTCGCACATTTTGGAATTTGACGATCGGACCCTACTCGACCTCATTTTTGAAGAAGTGAGTGCCTTTGGAACCGTGGGATTGAGCACCGGCATCACGGCAATGCTAAGCCCGATGGGCAAGGTCATCATCATGCTTAGCATGTTTGTGGGGCGTGTGGGCACCCTTACCGTAGCGTATGCGCTCGGCGGGCGATCGGTTCAAACGCACATCAAATACCCAGAAGGCCACACCATGGTAGGATAACACATGGGAACTAAAATCACCCCGTACACCCAGCCTGAGGAGGAATCTAAAAAAGCACAAGTGGCGCGCATGTTTGACAACATCGCCCACAGCTACGACTTCCTCAACCATTTCTTTTCCCTAGGCATTGATGTGCTCTGGCGCAAGAAGGCCATGCGCATGCTCAAGTCGCACTTGAGCGCTCAGCAATCCGCGGACGAGGTGCACTTGGTGGACATGGCCACGGGAACCGCTGATTTTGCCCTTGAAGCGATGCGGTCTGGCATTCCAAACCTAAGGGTGACGGGGGTCGATATCAGCCCCGGCATGCTGGCCATTGGCCGCAAAAAAGTGGAGCGTAAAGGCTGGACCGACCGGGTGCAACTGATCGAAGGCGACAGTGCCGATTTGCCTTTCGAGGACGGGACTTTTGACGGATACACCGTTGCATTCGGGGTCCGGAATTTTGAGAAGTTGGAGGCGGGGCTGACCGAGATGCACCGCACCCTCAAGCCCGGCGGCATGGGCGTCGTGTTGGAGTTTTCGAAGCCCACCGTGTTTCCACTCAAGCAGATTTTCCATTTCTACTTCCACACCCTCATGCCAGGGGTTGGCAAGCTGATATCGAAAGATGCGGCCGCGTACAGCTATTTGCCCGAAAGCGTGGAAGCCTTTCCCGAGGGGGATGAATTCATGCAAATCATGCAGAAGTGTGGCTACCGCCAGTGCCAAATGCACCGCTTGACCAGTGGCATCGCGAGCATCTACACCGGCATTAAATGAGAATCCGCGTCTCCCCTTCCACCTTGCGTGGTGAAGTCCAGGCCCCGCCTTCCAAATCAGTGATGCAGCGTTTGGTTGCAGGCGCCTTGCTGGCAGATGGCACGTCCACCTTGGACAATATTTCACAGTCCGATGACTGCACGGCTTCGCTGATGTTGGCTTCGCAACTCGGAGCAGAAATCGAGATTGGCGAAGAGCGCATCTCCATTGTAGGAACAGGCGGAAAACTCTTGCCCCGAACCGAGGTGCTCACTCCCGGAGAATCCGGTTTGGCCGCACGGTTGTTCACGCCCATTGCCGGTTTGGCCCCTTCGCCCCTTCGCATGAAAGCCGAAGGCACCCTGGTGGCACGACCGATGGCTGTGTACGAATCGCTCTTTAATGCGTATGGCGGCCAACTGAGCTGCCTCAACGGCGCTTTCCCTGTCGAAATTACTCGACCCCTCGTCGGTGGCGCTGCGGAATTGGAGGCACCCATTAGCTCCCAATACATCACGGGATTGCTGTTCGCGCTGCCGAACTTGGCGCGCGCCTCCGAATTGAAGGTGACGCAACCAACAAGCATCCCATACATGGAAATGACAATGGAGGTACTCGAAGACTTTGGCATTGCCATCACCGCCAACGATGCATTCACCCACTTCCAAGTGGACGGCGATCAGCAATTCAAGCCCATAGATACCGTCATCGATGGCGATTGGTCCGGTGCGGCGGCCTTAGCTGTTGCGGGGATGCTGTGTGCAGATGGCTCCATTGCGATTCACGGATTGCAAAATCAATACACACAAGCCGATGAGGCCATTCGAGGTGCTCTCTTGTTTGCTGGCGGAGCCTTGTCGGGAATTGACGACGGCATCCAAGTGGCGAAGCGCCCGGTACGGCCTTTCACCGTTGATTTGACGGATAGCCCCGACTTATTCCCGGTGCTTGCGGCGCTGGCAGCGTTCGGCAAAAAGCCTTCCACCCTCAAAGGCATACACCGGCTGGAACACAAAGAATCGAATCGCGCTCGTCGCATTGCGGAAGCCTGGGCTGAACTCGGAATTCAGGTTGAATTGGACGAAAACAATGACTGCATGCGCATTTATCCCTGGGCGCCCGCTCAACGCTCCGCGGAAGTCTGCATTGATTCCAGCGGAGACCACCGCATGGTGATGGCGCTCAGCATTCTGGGCATGGCGGGTAATGGAACGGTGGAAATCTCCAACGCCAAATGCGTAGCCAAGAGCTACCCTGAGTTTTTTGATGACCTTGATACGCTGGGCGCTCAAATTCAGCTGGTGAAGGGCTAGCTGAGTACTGTAGCCGTGGTCGTTAACGTTCCTCATGCAACTGAGAAACAACAGTGAAACCGGCGACAATGCACAGAAAGCCGCCAAAGAGCGGACCGGTGACAAACCCCAACACAGGGATGGTCATCGCAGCATAAAACGGCAAGCCAATGCCGAGCGCGAGACCACGGTATTTCCATGAAGCGCTGAATCCTGCAGACGCGCCAAAACCCAATTGCTCCCATGCATAGTCCAACGACGCAGCACCGTAAAACCAAATGCTCAACAGCCCCGATAACCATGGGAAAATCAGGGTCAAAATGCCGAGCGCAGGCACAAAAAACGGCAAAGCCACGCAGCACAGAAAAAGCGCGATGCTCAGTGCAAATTCCAACAAAACAAGCAATACAGCAGAACGCATCCCCCGGATCAATGACCGCTTCCAATCTTGCTCGACAAACACTCGCTGTTCCGAACGAATCACTTTGGCCACGGCACCGGTGGCCAACGCAAACACGGGACTCAACGCCACCAAGACGATGAACTTGGTGAATTTGAATTGAAACCAAAGTGTCAATAGCCACAACAGCCCCTCTGCCGTGCCTTCAATGCCCTGAACAATCCACAGGGTCGGTTCGTTGCACCAAGCAGTTTGTATTACTGGCATCAACCACGCGCTCGCCAGCTTTATTCCTGCAGAGAGCACTTCACGCACGGCCAACATAATTACCAACGTACCAACCAAAGCGATTCCATACCAATGCCGCAACCCGTTCTGCCGGATGAAGGAGAACGCCCCCGCATAATGGCACAGTCCCAAGATGAATTGACGAAGGACGGGGACGGTTTTCATGCCCTCGAAATTAAGGTCTGCCTGTTGGAATGTATTTGCAGCAAGTACCCACACGTCCTCACGCCATCTGATATTCGTTTATGCGTGTACATTTTATCGCGATTGGCGGGAGCGCCATGCACAACATTGCATTGGCCGTTGCGGCAGCCGGCCACCATGTCACCGGTTCAGATGACCAGATTTTTGAACCTTCCCGTGGACGACTCGCCGCTGCTAACTTGTTGCCCGAACAAGACGGTTGGCATCCCGATAAACTGGATGAATCCATTGACGTCGTGGTACTGGGGATGCACGCACGGCCTGATAATCCCGAGTTGTTGAAAGCTCAAAGCCTCGGCCTGCAGATTCAATCCTACCCTGAGTTTTTGCGAGCGGCAAATGGGCATGCAACGCGGGTGGTCATCGGCGGATCGCACGGAAAAACGACCATAACGTCCATGCTCTTACATGCTATGCAGTGCATGAACATTGACACCAATTTCATGGTCGGTGCCCAATTGGAAGGGTTCGATTGCATGGTTGAAATCGACCCGAGCCGCTCATGGTGCATCCTCGAGGGCGATGAGTACCTGAGTTCCCCCATCGACCGACGGCCGAAGTTCTTCTGGTATGAAGCCCAATTCACCCTGCTTACGGGCATCGCCTGGGACCACATCAACGTCTTTCCCACAGAAGAAAATTACATTCAGCAGTTTGACACTTACCTGGAATCGTTGGCTCCAAACGCGACGGTGGTATGGTGCGCGGAGGACCAAACGCTGGAAAAGGTCATTCGACGATGCACGCGCACAGACCTGAAGTTCATCCCCTACCAAACGCCGCCTTGCTCGCCTCACTCGAATGGGACCATGATCCTCACTTTTGGAGACGACCGGGCGGTCACAACCCACCTCGTTGGCACCCACAACATCCAAAATTTGGCTGGAGCGCGCACCTTGGCAAGAGCCATGGGGTTGGATGTCTTGGGTTTCGATGAAGCCATTGCATCCTTTAGGGGTGCAGCCCGACGGTTGGAGCCCCTGCACAACCAGGAAGGTTTTACCGTGTTTCGAGACTTTGCCCATGCCCCTTCCAAAGTCAAGGCGACGGTGCACGGCGTCAAGACTTCTTACCCTGACCGAATCTTGACGGCGGTCCTTGAGCTGCATACGTTTTCTAGCTTGAACAAAGACTTCTTGCCGACCTACCACCACGCCATGGAAGGCGCCGATGAAGCAGTGGTGTACTACGATCCTGTAGTATTGGAACACAAACGGTTGCCGCCCTTGGACCCGAAATTTGTCGCGGATGCCTTTGGAGACCATCCGAACCTCCGGGTTGTCACGGATGCTTCAGAGCTGCACGAATACGTTCAGGGCCTCGAGCCGAGTCAACGTGTTGTCTTGCTGATGAGCTCCGGCTGGTTTGGAAACGCTGAGTGGTCTTGGTGAACTGG
>CALGDB010000196.1 GCA_937884175.1 uncultured Flavobacteriales bacterium | reverse complement strand
GATGTCCGCCTTGTCAGAAAACCGGTGCGGCACCGCAATGGGGTCATCGGGGATGAAGTCGGGGCGCTCGTACAGCGCTACTTTTTCTAGCAAAAAGTCCCGGAGGTCATCCGGTACATGCAATTTTTCATCCTTCGCTGCTCGCATCGCCATCGCACGCAAAATTGGAGCTAAATTTGCGGAGAATGGAATTTGTGCATCCAGAAATACTTTGGGGTCTCGGTGCACTGGCTATTCCGATAGCCATCCACCTCCTGCATTTCCGGAGGTTCAAACGGGTTCGGTTTTCACAAGTCGCTTTTCTCAAGGATGTCCAGCGCGATGCGCGTGCAACCCAGCAAATTCGACACTGGTGGGTATTGCTGCTGCGCTTGTTGGCCTTTGCCGCCCTCATCGTTGCGTTTGCCCAGCCCACCTGGTTTGAAGGGGACGCGGACACGGATGCTGCAGCCGGGCATGCCGTTTCCATTTATGTGGACAACAGCCTGTCCATGGAGGGCATGGGTGAGGAAGGCCAGCTTCTTCAGTCGGCGCGCAACAAGGCTGCACTGGTGGTCGAGCAATACGAACCCACAGACCAATTTCAGGTCATCACGAACGAGTTTTCCGGGCGTGACCAATCGTTTTTGACCCGCGACCAAGCGGTGGAACGCATTGAAGGCATTCGTCCCTCGCACCAAACGCAACCCTTGGGTGCTGTGCTCGAACGCATCGAAAATCAACTTGGAAAGGCCGACGGACGCCGGGCATCGGCCTACGTCTTCAGCGACCTGCAAGCCTCAACGCATGGACTATCGGCTGAAGCTTCCCCTCCGGATTCTTCGATCCAGTGGTTTTTTGTGCCGGAACTGGCGGGCAACACCCCGAACATTTGGGTGGACTCCGTGTGGTTCGACGAACCGGTGCGCATCGAGGGGCGGCAAGCGGCACTGCACGTGCGCATGCAACACAACTCTCGGGCCTCGGTCGACCGCATCCCGATAAACCTGCGCATCAACGGCGAACGGGTCGCCATTGGGACCTTCAACCTCGTCCCGGGCATTCCAACGGATACCGTGCTACGCTTCACCCATGGAGCGGCCGGCATCCAATCCGCTTCGGTCGAAGTGGAAGACGCGCCGATTCGCTTTGACGACCGGTGGCATTTTGGTTACGACGTCTTGAACCAAATCGACATTCTGGTGCTCTCCTCGGGGAATTTAGAAACGGTCAACACGGCATTGCGCCGGGCGTACAATACAGCAGGCGGACTGTACCGGGTGACGTATCAAACCCAATGGAATCCGGGCGATTTTGCCGGGCAGCAAGTGGTCGTGCTCAACGACTGGCCCGCCTCGGGATCCGGCTTCAACAATGCGCTGCTTTCCTATGTTGAGGAAGGCGGAACCGCCGTTTACATCCCTACGCCGCGCACCTCCGACGCATCGGTGCTCACGGCATTTGGAGTGGCTGAGGCTGCTCCGTGGACGGACCAACCAGATCGGGTGCGCGATATGCAGATGGACCATCCGTTTTTTACGGGCATGTTTGCCCAAACGCCCGAGCGCATCGACTTGCCGGCTGTTGAATCCATTTGGAACCGACCGGAAGCTCCTGGTGAGGAGGTTCTGGCCGCCACGGAATCGGGCCGCACCTTCTTCTCGCGCATTCCCAAAGGGCGCGGCCAAGCATTTGTATTGAATGCAGGTGCCGCCGCTGAAGCCACCAATTTGATCCGACATGCCCTGTGGGTGCCGCTCATGCTGCGCATTGCTGAGCGTTCCTCCGCACACGTAATCCACCAAGCGGAATTGGGCGTCAGTGAAGCCTGGGCGGTTGCGGCACCGCTGATGCCGGAAAGCAATTGGTCCATGGAAGGGCCCCAGCAGTGGGGAGCCACTTCGGAGACCCGCGCAACGCAGTGGCTTCCGGAAGTGCGCGAACTGGGCCAACGCGCCCGAGTCAACCTCAGCGGCGTGCCATTTGCCCCCGGGCATTACACCCTGCTCAATGGCGAGAACCCCGTCGCGGCCATCGGCTTGAACCAAGACCGCGCAGAATCGAATCACCGCGCATGGGATGTGACGGAATTCGAAGACGCTTGGAACGCCCTCCCGTGGCCATCCATGCGCATCCTCGCTGGAACAAGCTCTACTTTGCCTCAAATCATTCAACGCATGGAACAAGGTGTCCCCTTGTGGAAAGCGTTTCTCCTCCTTGCTGTGGCAGCCCTCGCTGCTGAAACTTTATTTCTCCGCTTATGGAAACCATCATCAAAGGTGTAACCATCACCGACCCCAACGGCCCACACGACGGCACCACCAAAGACGTGCTCGTCCGAGACGGCATGATTGTCGACATTCAAGATGCCATTTCACCCGCTCCAGCGGCCACCGAATGGAACGAGCCCGGTGCTCACCTTTCCATTGGATGGATGGACCTGCAAGCGGATTTTGCCGATCCGGGATTTGAGCAGAAAGAAGGCCTTGAAAACGGACTGCAAGCGGCCCAAGCGGGAGGGTTCACCCACGTCGTACTCAACGTGAACCAGCATCCGGTGCCGGATACCAAATCCAACATCGCGTACCTCATCGCGCGTTCAGCCGGCTTGAACGCCCACCTGCTGCCGATGGGAACCGTCTCCAAAGGGCGCGACGGAAAGCAACTCTCCGAAATGCGCGACCTGGCCCTCGCCGGGGCCGTTGCCTTCTCGGACGATGCCCCGCTCAACAGCGTTGAGCTGCTGCGCCGCGCACTGGAATACACGCACGGACTGCCCCACCCCGTCATCACATGCCCCTTGGAATTGGGGCTGAATGCCCACCCGCAGATGCACGAAGGCATCACGAGCACGCACATGGGCGTCGTGGGCAACCCCACAGCCTCTGAAACCATGCGCATCAAGCGGGACCTCGATGTTTTGCGCTACACCGGAGGCAGGCTGCACTTCTCCTGCATCAGCTCCGCGGAATCCGTCAGCTTGATCCGGGAAGCCAAAAAAGAAGGGTTGGCCGTGACGTGCGCCACTTCCGCACACCACCTGTTCTTCGTTGACGAAGACCTCAGCGCCTTTGACGGTACACTGAAGACGGTGCCGCCCTTCCGCTCCACAGCCGACCGGGAAGCGCTGTGCGCAGGAGTGCTGGACGGTACGATTGATGCGCTGGCATCCGACCACCGGCCCGAGGACCTCGAGCATCACGACGTGGAATTCATGCTCGCATCCAACGGGATGGCTGGAATTGAATCGGTCTTTCCCGTGGCGCTTGCGGGTCTGGGGGCAACGTCCGAGGCACACAGCGCCATCATTCAGGCGTTGACGGCCGGACCGCGCGCCGTGCTGGGACTGGATGTGCCGCATATCGCAGTGGGCGCAGCGGCCAACCTGACCTGGTACCACCCGGCACAAACGGGCAGCGAAACCAAGGTCTCAGCCGCCGAAAACCACCCCGAGTACACGGGGCGAACAACGGAATTCACCGGCCGAGGCGCTGTGCTCGGGACCCTGCTTGGTTGAGCGGAATTACGCTTCCCCCTGGGGTCCACTGAAGGTCAATGGCATCGCTGGGTCTTGGTTGCCCTTAGGTGGCTGAATGGG
>CALGDB010000195.1 GCA_937884175.1 uncultured Flavobacteriales bacterium | reverse complement strand
TACGAAGCGTGGGAGCGGACAGGTAACCAAACATACCGAATGCACCGACTCCCTGGCAGTCGTTTGCCCGTGCACGATGCAGCGTGGTCCACCGTCAGCATGACGAGCCACGACACGGTTCCCGTTCGGATTGAATTGTGGGACGTGCATGGCAACACACGGTCCGTCGAATGGACAGCCGCTCGGGGTGCGGCCGAGGAGGGGGACGCGCCGCGGCAAGGTTACGCGTACGATAGGGACCACACCTTCGAGCGGAATGACGCGCGCGTACGCATCCCGCGAAATACGTTTTATGAGGATTTTGATTTTCCGCTCGAGCGAATGGAAGGTTTGGACCACTGGGTCGTTGGGGCACGCAGCCTGCCTGCGGCAAAGTCCATGGTGGTTGCGCTTTCTGCTGCGATTCCGGATTCGTTGCAGCAGTCAACCCTGGTAACCTGCCATGATCCAAACGGTGACATCGATGGAACTCTCACGGGCAAATGGACGCCACAGGGGACCTTCGAATTCACGACCAAAGCCTGCGGGCAATTTGGACTTGCCGTGGAT
Source organism: uncultured Flavobacteriales bacterium (assembly GCA_937884175.1). Taxonomy (GTDB): domain Bacteria; phylum Bacteroidota; class Bacteroidia; order Flavobacteriales_D; family Sanyastnellaceae; genus UA16. The sequence goes on along the minus strand of CALGDB010000195.1, from coordinate 3,556 downwards.
ACAGTGCCGCCCTCAATCCGCCCGCACCGTCGCCACCGCACTGCGCTGGAAAGGGAAGTCGTTGTCCAAAAGTTTGGGGAATTACGCTTTAACCTGGCGGACGATCTCGCAGGTATTCAGTCGTGGGAAGCGCGCTTGGATGGGGATTGGATCTTGTTTCGCTGGGATCCCAAACGCGAACGCATTTGGTACGAGTTGGCCGATGGTCTGCATGCCATGAATCGAACCCAAAAGCTCGAAATTCGTGCGCGAGATGAGGTAGGCAACGAGGCGGTTTGGAGCGGTACCGTGCGGTTTCAATGAGGATTGAGGCTACTTTTCGAATCCGCGTAATCCTTGTTTGAAACGACTGTAATCAATAAATGATATTAATCTGATAGACAGGCTATTGTAAAAACCTGATTCAATCATTTGATTGAAGTTTTCACCGTACGAAACAGGCAGTGAATATGCTTCGAAATCGCCCAGTCGAGACTCCTGGAACAATTGGTTTTTCCAGACGATGTTCAACTCGGAACCCGGGGCAAAATTCCATCTATAGACCATGTCAATGCTCCACGCATTGAAGTTCAAGTTTTCGCGGTCGGCGTTGCCATTGGCAGTGTAGGGTGTTTCAGAAATGACCCCCGATTCCAGCAACGGGTAGAGGTCGTCATACCGGACTTGGCTCCAAGCATGCCGGACCCGTGTGGATAGGCTCATGCGGTTGGTGAAAATGTAGTTAACGTTGAGCACCTGCGTGTATTCGCGGTTGCGGCGCTTGCCGAATATGCTGACGTTCGTTCCATCTTCAAGGGTATCCAGAAAGGCCCATCCGCGCTCGTTCCGCCGATCTATAATTTTCCATACATACCGGATCATCAAGCGGTCGTTGACCCGGATGCGCGGAGCGATGCGGTAGGTATCCTCTTTCCAGTCGCTATACATGGCCCCTCCGGCGTGCCAATACCCCAAATCCACAGCAATGCGCTTGCGGTAGTCGCTGCTGTACCATCCGTTGACGCTGTACCATGCCGGTTCGCGCCAGACCAAACCGTCAATTCGGGAAGCAAAAATGTTATTACCATCAGTGGGTTGGCTATTGAATTCGAAGTTCCACGTGTTGAAGGCGAGGGTGGTTGCGCGGCAACTGGCGGAGAGAAAGACGTTGTTGAACATCCGCGGCGTTTCCACTTGGTTGAGGAAGGCGTTGAAAGAGGTAGTGATGCGGTTCCAGCGGCCCCGTGGCTCGAATAGACGGTAATCGACATTCAAGAAGGTTCCTACTTCATTGGGCGCCTGCAGGAAACCCAGGTCGTTAGGGTCGTAGGTAGCAGATTCCAACAAATGCCCGACGCTGAAGGTCAGGTTGCCCGCCATCTTGCTCACTGCCAAATTGTACGTATGCCCTTCATCGCCGTTCGCTTCACCCGCGCCGAATTTTCGGTTAACGCTGCCACTCGCTTGAACGCTCCAGGTGTTGTCTGGATTGCGAAGTTCGAGGCTGCCGGATTGCACCAATGCATCGCAGCCCGCACCTTCACGCATGACCATCGATGTGGTGGAAGTCACATACCCGTTGTTGGGCAGGTTTTGATCGGCAACGGCGACGGTGTACGAGGTAAGGGAGGAGTCTTCGTTATCCGTTGCGAACGCCTGTAGTACCCCCAATCCTAAGCCGTTCGCGAGCCGCCCCGAAACTTTTGATGCATTGATCAAGCGTCCATTTTCCCCGATTCTCCGCGAGTAGAACGTGCCGTTTTTGTTGAACAATTCTGTGCCTTCCTGAAAGAACTGGCGGTTTTCATTGAATTGGATTTCAAACGGGGACAAATTCAAAACCAAATTGTCGGTGACCACCTGACCAAAATCCGGTATGAGGGTCATGTCTAAGGTGAACGCATTGCCCAAGCCCACCTTCATATCCATGCCTCCGTTGTAGGCGTTGTACCGGTTACCGCCTTCCCAGTTTTGGTAGGCGCTCAGGTAGGGGAAGAGGCTGATGCGTGGGGGCGGCGTGATGCCTTCGATTCCGAGCAATACCCCGCCCTGGTTCAAGAGCCGTTGCGTGGGATCCATGGGGTTCCACACATCATCTTCCCGCAATCGGCGAATGCCGCGGTACATGTTTATGCCCCACCGTTGTTCGGTCTTCTCGGGAAAGCGGAATACCATCCAGGGAATGCGAAACTCGGCGACCCAACCGGCTGAGTCGATGCTGCACACTACGTCCCAGACAGCGTCCCAAGAGGAATCTTCTCCATTGGGGCTGATCTGTTCGTCGATTTGGATACCGTCTGGCGTGGTTCGAAAGCGCACAGCATTCAAGCCGTCGTTGAACGGGCTGAACCAAATGCCAAATTCGTCGGTGTTGTCCGTCCGATCCCGCTCGCTCAGCTGATGCAGAATGGAGTCGGGTGCGGTATCCCACATCCGGGCACCGATGTACAGGGCGTTGTCGTCATACCCAAACCGGACTTCGGTGCGTTGACTGGGCCGGCCTCCCGGGTCGGGTGAAAACTGCTGGAAATCACTTTGGGCCGGGATGCGCTGCCAGGCGTCGTCGTCGAGGTTTCCATTGAGGTCTATCGGTGAACTCAACCGCTCTCCCAATGCCACCCGCGGAGCCGCTGTTTGGCCCACGCCGCAGTGCTTGCCCACATGCAAGCCGCGGCAATCCAACTCCTCCAGCATCCTTTGCTCATCAATTTAACGGTATATGCGTTCGCGGTTGAGCATATTCTGGTAAGCCCTTGCGTTGCGCAGGTGCTGGTTGTAAGTGCGGGCAAACGCGTGGGTTCCGGAGCCATCGGGCTTGGCGCACATGTACAAGTAGCCATGTTGCTCGGCGTTCAAGACCGCATCGATGTACACCAATTCCGGAATGCGTATTGGGCCGGGCGGAAGGCCGGGATTTCGATAAGTGTTGTATGGCGAGTCCACTTTTTTGTCCTCATCAAGCAGGCGCTGAATGGACCAATCGCCTAAGGCGTATTTGAGCGTGGGGTCCGCTTGCAACAGCATCTTTTTTTTCAATCGATTCAGGTACAACCCCGCTACGGTGGGCGCTTCCGCTACACCTGCTGTCTCTTCTTGGACAATGGATGCCAATGTCACCACTTCACGCTGTGACAAACCCAACGCCCAAGATTTCTTGAGTCGGTCTGCATTCCACCAGGCTTGGCTTTCGGCGCGCAACCGTCGGGCCAAGTCTTCGGCAGATGTTTCCCAGTACACGCGGTAGGTGTTGGGGGGGATTTGCCAGCGCATGCTGTCGGTTCCCAAGGCGGCTGCGAGGGATGCGCTGTCCGCCCAGATTCGCGGAGCCAGGGCCTGTGCGATTTCGGCCACACTTCGTTTTGAAGGAACGGGCACGCTGATCTCCTCACGTTGGCCGGTGGCAATTCGATGTGCAACCGCATGGGCCGGCTGTTGGCCCTGCTCGCAGTATTTGCCAGGGTAAACGCTCCAGCTACGCCAATCAATGACTGCGGCAATGTCCGGATAGTTGGCCACGAGAAAATCACAGGCGCTGCCATCTGGTGACAGGGCGATGCACCAGTTCGCATCGGTACCG
>CALGDB010000194.1 GCA_937884175.1 uncultured Flavobacteriales bacterium | reverse complement strand
TGACACCGGTCTCAATACGACCAGTAGCAACCGTACCACGACCTGTGATGGTGAATACGTCCTCGATGGACATCAAGAAAGGCTTTTCGTTGTCACGTGGTGGGATTTCAATCCACTGGTCGACCTGCTCCATGAGATTCATGACCGTCTCAACCCACTTGCCTTCTCCGTTCAATGCGCCGAGCGCAGAACCCTGAACTATAGGACCGTTGTCTCCGTCGTACTCGTAGAAGCTCAACAGCTCGCGGATTTCCATTTCAACCAACTCGAGCAATTCCTCGTCGTCAACCATGTCCACTTTGTTCATGAAGACAACGATGCGTGGAATACCTACCTGGCGGCCCAAGAGGATGTGCTCACGCGTTTGAGGCATGGGGCCATCCGTTGCAGCAACAACCAAGATTGCGCCGTCCATCTGCGCAGCACCTGTAACCATGTTCTTAACATAGTCAGCGTGACCTGGGCAGTCAACGTGCGCATAGTGGCGGTTTGCAGTTTGGTATTCAACGTGCGAAGAGTTGATCGTGATACCACGCTCCTTTTCTTCTGGTGCGTTGTCAATCTGATCGAATGAACGCGCCTCACTGTGTCCCGCGTCTGCGAGAACTTTTGTAATTGCCGCAGTAAGAGTTGTCTTACCGTGGTCAACGTGTCCGATGGTACCGATGTTTACGTGCGGTTTTGACCGGTCAAACGTTTCTTTAGCCATTGCCTAACTGTTTTAGTTACTGTTTGATTTCACATTAAATGTTCGAGCCAATGAGGGGAATTGAACCCCTGACCTCATCCTTACCAAGGATGCGCTCTACCCCTGAGCTACATCGGCTTGACCCTTTCGGGCGGAGCGGAAGACGAGATTCGAACTCGCGACATTCAGCTTGGAAGGCTGATGCTCTACCAACTGAGCTACTTCCGCTTTTCGACCGTTCGCGTTCGAATGGTCTGTGGTGGGGGTAATAGGATTCGAACCTATTCAGTCAGAGACAACAGATTTACAGTCTGCCCCGGCTCTCCAACTCCGGCGTACCCCCGTTCGTAATTCACTGTCCATCACGCAATGGATGGACGGCGAACAAATGAGCCGATGGAGGGATTCGAACCCCCGACCCGCTGATTACAAATCAGCTGCTCTGGCCAACTGAGCTACATCGGCAACACTTCAAAGAACTGGAGAGCGCAAACTCCCCGGTTTTCAGGACGGCAAATGTATGAAAGAAATCGTTGGATACAATGCGTTAGAGGGCGAATTGTTTTTTGGAAAAGCTCGCCCCCTTCAATCAGTTGATTGGCAAGCGTTTAAGCAGTGGTTAAACGGGCCGTTTTCTGCTTGCGAATCTGGCGTCGAATGGCCTCGACAACCTCGTCAATCCCCGCCTCAAAGCTCGGGGCTTTGCGCTTCGCAAAAAAATCGGCACCTGGCACGTGGATTTTTACCTCGGAAACCTTGTTGTCGCGGTCGTCGCTTTTCTCCACCCGGAGGAAGACTTCACAGGAGATGATCTGGTCGTGAAAGGTATTGAGTTTGCCGACCTTGTATTCGACAAATTCGAGGAGTCGCGCGTCGGCGTCGAAATGGATGGAATGGATTTGCATCTGCATGGTTGTGAAGGATTAATCTTGCGGGCGAACGTCCAACGGACTGTCCTGATGCAACTCCTTCAACCGTGACAATGACTGATGCGTGTAAACCTGGGTAGAACTCAACGAGGAATGGCCGAGCAAGTCTTTGACTGCCGATAGCTCCGCGCCATTGTTCAATAAGTGTGTGGCAAAAGTGTGCCGCAACACGTGTGGACTGCTTTTGCGCAACGAACTAACCAAGGAAAGGTAATGGTGAACCCTGCGGTAGACGAAGGAGCCGTACAAGCTTCGGCCTGCATCCGTGACGAACAGGTGCTTGGACTTGAAGGGCCTTTCTTCGATGTGCGCTACTATGCTTGACATGGTTTCAGAGAGCAGAGGAATGCGTCGTTCCTTCGACCCTTTTCCTAAAACGAGAATTTCTCTCCGTTCCGTATGCAAATCCGAAACACTTAATGCGATCAATTCACTCAACCGAACACCGGTCTCGTACATCAAGGCAATAATACTCCGGTCCCGACGCCCCTTCCAGTCATCGCTGAAGACTTCTTCTTCGAATAACTCCCGCATAGCGTGTTCCGGCACAACGCTTGGTAGCCGCTTGGCCAACTTGGGCAATGCAATCGAATCTGCGGGATCGGCCTCCATCGAACCTTGCCGTTTAGCGTACTTGACAAAGGTGCGGTATGCGCTGACTTTACGGTGAATGGTGCGGGGAGCTTTTTGCATACGCATCATCTCCACCACGTAAGAACGCAGCCATTCAGATTTGACTTTCCGCAAATCGGAACATCCGAAGTGCTCATCCATGAACTTCACCAATTGCCCCAGGTCGGACCTATAACAGCGGAGCGTGTGTACGCTTCCTCTCTTCTCCTTGAGCAGATAGTCAAGGAAATCTTCGACGTGTGGCGGAATTTGGTTCAAAACAAAAAAGACGAAATGTCTGCTGACAATTTCGTCTTTTTGAAATGAAAAACAAAGGATTCCTCAGTCGTTTTTTAGATTTAGTCCGTTTTTATATACGGCTTTCTTTCGCTGCTCTCGGTTCAAAACGCTCGGCTTCACGAATTCGCGACGTGTTCGGAGCTCGCGCATTCGCTTTGTGCGGTCAAACTTCTTCTTGAATCGCTTCAGTGCGCGCTCAATGTTGTCTCCTTCTTTTACAGGAATAGAAAGCATGTTGTCTAAATTGGACGGCAAATTTACACGATAAGTTTCAAAGTGCAAAACCAGTCAGGCGCAATCATTAAAGCGCAATCACTCGTTGATGATTTCACGCGAAATCACCAACTTCTGGATTTCACTGGTCCCCTCACCAATGGTGCACAGCTTGCTGTCCCGGTAGAACTTCTCAGCGGGGAAATCCTTGGTGTATCCATAACCGCCCAGTACCTGAACACCTTCTGTGGCAACGCGCACACACATTTCTGACGCTTGGTACTTGGCCATCGCCGATTCCTTGGTCACGGGCTTCCCGGATTCTTTGAGGAAACACGCTTGCAAGGTCAACAAGTCGGCCGCCTCAATGGATGTGTGCATATCAGCGAGTTTAAATGCGATGGCCTGGAATTGACTGATGGCCTTCCCAAATTGTTCACGCTCCTTGGAATACGCCTTGGCCGTTTCGTAGGCGCCTTTTGCAATACCCAATGCCAATGAGGCAATGGAGATGCGGCCTCCATCGAGGATCTTCATCGCTTGGATGAATCCATCGCCGACTTCGCCGATTACTTGATCATCCGGTACGAAGCACCCGTCGAAAATCATTTCTGCCGTTTCCGACGAACGCATACCCAACTTGTTCTCCTTTTTGCCCCCTGAAAAACCTTCCTGACCTCGGGTTACAATGAATGCGGTGATGCCACGGCTGTCAAGCAACTCACCCGTGCGCGCAAGCACAACAGCCACATCACCAGAAATGCCGTGTGTAATCCAGTTTTTCGTTCCGTGCAGGACCCAGCCGCCACGTGCTTTATCGCGAGCGGCCGTACAACGCATGCGCATGGCATCACTTCCGGTGTTTGCTTCAGTGAGGCCCCACGCACCGATGGCTTGACCACTGGCTAAATCAGGTAAGTACTTCTTGCATTGTACTTCCGAGCCAAACATGAGAATGTGATTGGTGCAAAGGCTATTATGGGCAGCCATGGACAGGCCGATTGAGCCACAGACCTTGGCGATTTCTTCGATGGCAATTTTGTATTCGAAGTATCCCATGCCCGCTCCGCCTAACGCCTCGGGCACAAGCATACCCATCAATCCCAACTCGCCCATTTTACTGAAAAGAGCGCGCGGAAATATCTGGCCCTCGTCCCATTCCATGCGATGGGGCAAGATTTCCTTTTCTGCAAAATCACGCACCGTTGCACGGATGGCCCGTTGGTCCTCTGTCTTTTTAAAATTCATGCTACACCGATAGAAGGGAGTGGAAGCGTGCCGCGGGGCACTTCGCCTGCAGTCGCTCGCTCCCATTTAAAATATTCAAACTCACCAAAAACGAGAAGCCCGAGAGGCTGGGCCCCGCTGCGATCTACCAATGCCGACGACGACGCTGTTCCATTTATGGCCTTTAATGTGCTACCTGTCGATTGAATCCATTCCGCCACTGCACTCACCGCTTTCGCCCGCAGATTTGGATCGACCCAAACAGGGCCCAGGTCTTTAAATACGACCCCTGCTTGCGGAAAGTCTGGGACATCTTCGATGGCCTTCTTCAATGCATCCTCCAATGAGTGATATGAATTAATCGCGATATTCACAAAGCCTAAGATACGGACTCCACCTCCGAATCATGCTGTCGGTAATGGGAATCGCATCAGCAAGGGCCTCAAGTGAATCCAAGGGGTGGTGCCGTCTGTAACGCTTGATTGCGCTGGCAGCCTTAGCATAGATGTAGGGGTGACTCTTCAGCTCGAACCACGTAGCTGTATCCGCACAAATGATATGGTAGCCCCCCCTGCCCGAATGGAACATAGGCGTCAACCGTTCTGCAGCTTCGGGCTTCAGGCCCCAAACCTCACGCAATTGTTTAACTGCGCCAAATCCTCCCAGCGCATTTCGAAACCGGCAAATAGTGGC
>CALGDB010000193.1 GCA_937884175.1 uncultured Flavobacteriales bacterium | reverse complement strand
TTTGGTTAGGGCGGGAATATACACAAAAAAGCACACCTGTGTAGTTAGTACACAACACTTGTCAATAAAAAATCTATTTTTAGGGAACAAAAATCGTATTTCAGCGCGATTTTTCTAACATAGCAGGATGGGCTACTATTACTTGCGACTGTCACGCCGTTCCTCTCGGTCTTTCACGTGATTGAACTCGTAAACCAGGCTGCCGTAAAGCATACGTCCGACAAACGGGCCCCCATATGCCTCGATGTGAATATTTTGAAGCAGATTCGACCCACCGAGTTTGATGGTGGTGTTCAAGGGCTCGACGACGAAGTTGACTTGTGCATCGAGCAAATCATACGTCGGAACGAATCCGGTGAATTGGGGCGAACCTTCGAACAAGAAGCCTTGAATCCATTTATAGTTGACGCCAAATCCCCATGTAGATTTCCCATGTAATTTCAAATCACGGGCGGTGATGCCCAAATTGTACTTGTGCTTCGGGGTATTGAACGCAGGAATAATCGGGTCATTCTCATCGGTCTTTACCAATTCATTCCAGCTATAATTCCCGGAAAGCATGAACTGATTATCAATGTAATAGTTCAATCCAATGGAGGCACCCTGCGTCTGCACTTCATTGATGGAGTTTGCTGCATAACGATAAACGTCCACGGCCCGCGGAGACTGCTCGTCGCCAATAAAGAGGGCGTCTAAGCCAATGTTGTAGCCGATGAAATCTTGGTACACGCTGAAGTAATACCCGCCATCGATATAAACCTTTTCACCGAGTGTGGTTCGGTAGCCGATTTCAAACGTACGCACCCGCTCTGGTCGGATTGGGTCGATGTTGAAATAGACCAAGGTGTCGCGGTTCAGTCCATACTGGCCATTAGCGGCGTCAGCGCTATTCCGGAAATCGATGAAACTGTCAACCGTAATCAAGCTGTCCGCGCCTTCCAAGTTACCCACCAACGTTGCGGGCCCCACATCCAGCCAGAGGTACTGGTCCGAAAGGGTCGGATTCCGAAGGGCCGAACTGAAGCTCATGCGCAAGTAGTCCGTCTCACGCGGTGAGAATACCAGCGAGGCCGCTGGAGAGTATACCCAATCGAAATTTTGGTTCTTATCCGCTCGGATGGTCCCGGTCGCGATGAGCCGATCTTCCAAGAAGCGGCGCTTGATACCCGTATAAAATCCCATTTCTTGGTTGACAATTCTGGACGTGGTGTCACTAAATATGGTCCCGTCGCTCCATGGGGTGTACCGGCGGTAATTGGCGCCCACACGCACTTCCTCCAAGCCCTTCGGTTTAAAGATGTACTCCCCGTGCACGTGGGTTAAACTCGACTGATCGAAGAAGCGCGTTCCGCCCCCGTCTTCATTATTTTTTCTTGAAGTGTAAAACTCAAAAAGGGACTGAAATTCTGGCGAACTAGGATCCAGAAAACCAACAGGATATTGGAGTCCTTCAGAAAGTCCCCCGTAACCTGCATTTGTCCAATCTAAAACTTGCGAGTGCCAATCAATTAGGTTTTGCTG
>CALGDB010000192.1 GCA_937884175.1 uncultured Flavobacteriales bacterium | reverse complement strand
GCGCTCAGGATGCTTAAAGTAGCCCCTCGGTCGCTCCCAATCCTTCCCGTACGACAACCGCTGTTCCATCGGTGCAATCGATGACAGTGGAGGCATCTACCGAACCGTACCCACTGTCGATGACGGCATCCACTTGATTGGCAAAGCGTTCGGCGATGAGTTCGGGGTCGGTGGTGTACTCGACGACTTCGTCTTCATCGCGCACGGAGCTGACCACTAGGGGGCGGTCGAGGCGCTCAATCAGTGCTAGCAGTGTGCCGTTAGCGGGAACCCGGATGCCAATGGTTTTTCGCTTGCCCATGAACCACTTGGGCACGTTGTTGTTGGCCGGGACGATGAAGGTGAAGGGCCCCGGAAGCGCTTTCTTCATCAGCTTGAAGGTGGTGTTGCTCAGCGGCCGGGTGTAGCTGGACAGGTGGCTCAAATCGGCACACGCGATGCTAAACCGCGCGTTTTTCAACGGGATTCCTTTGAGGGCGGACATGCGCTCCAAGCCCTTGGCGGACCCCAGCACGCACGCGAAACTGTACACGGTATCGGTCGGCACGACGATGACGCCGTCTTGTTCGAGCAGTGCAACGGCTTGATCCAAGCGGCGTTCATCCGGGTTGTCCGGGTGAATCCGCAGGAGCATCAACCTTGGGCTTTAGCGTGGTCGGCGAGGAATTGCGCCAACCCGTTATCGGTCAACGGGTGGTTGAGCAATCCTTTGATGGCGCTGAGTGGGCCGGTCATGATGTCGGCACCGATTTCAGCGCATTCGATGATGTGCATGGTGTGGCGCACGCTCGCGGCGAGGATTTCCGTTCCGAAATCATAGTTGTCGTAGATGACACGGATTTTCTCAATCAGCTGCAAACCGTCCGAGCTGATGTCGTCTATGCGTCCCACGAACGGGCTGACGTAAGAAGCGCCTGCTTTCGCTGCCAGAAGGGCTTGGCCAGGCGAGAAGATCAAGGTGCAATTCGTGCGGATGCCGTTGTCGGTGAACCAGCGAATGGCGCGGATGCCGTCGGCAATGGCCGGTACCTTCACCACGATGTTGGGGTGGAGGGCGGCAAGCGCTTGACCTTCAGCGACCATCCCTTCAAATTCGGTTGAAATGACTTCGGCACTGACGTCCCCGTCCACGATTTCGCAGATGGCTTTGTAGTGGGCCTTGACGGCTTCATCACCTGTGATGCCTTCTTTGGCCATCAGGGATGGGTTGGTGGTTACTCCGTCCAATACTCCGAGGGCTTCGGCTTCGCGGATCTGATCGAGGTTAGCGGTGTCGATGAAAAATTTCATGCCCCGAAAGTAGCACATCCCAATGGTTTGCTTGGTGCTTTTGGGGGTTGTATCTTGATAAAAAGCACCGAGATGGCAAACTGGACAGAAGCGGAGTTGGTGGAGTTTGAGCGACGCGTTGCGACCAAGCTCGAGATCTTGGACGAACGCATCGAAGAATACCGTGAATTGACCAAGCCCATTCCACCGGAGAATGCCATCGGTCGAGTGAGCCGGATGGATGCCATCAACAACCGGAGCGTCAACGAGGCAGCCTTGCGGACAGCCGAGCAACAAAAAGCCGACCTATTGCGGGCGTTGGATCGGTTGAAAGATGACAAATTCGGACTGTGCCATGCCTGTGGAGAGCGCATCCCAATTGGGCGGATTTTGCTGGTTCCCGGAGCGACTCGGTGCGTGAAATGCGCGAGCTGATTCCGGGTATGGACATCGATTGTGTACAAGTCCAAAACATTGTTCGAAACCTAGCATACGAAACCCCAGAACGGCGCGTTTTAGGCGGTAAATGGCCGTTTGTCCAATTATTTTTGTGGCCACGCCGTTAAAAGCTAAATCCGTGAGAACTATTCGCACCCGTGCAATCCGTGCCTTGTCTGCCTGTCTTTGGGTGGTCGGTTGCGTTGCGGTTTTATCTGGGTGCATCGAACAGTGGGAAGGTCAACCGCATTTTGTACATGTAGGAGGCATTGCATTCGTTCCCGAAGCGAACCAAGGCGAGCCGACCAGCCGAATCGAAGAAGTCTGGGTGTATTCAGAAACGGATGTGCTAGGTGCGTTTCCCTTGCCGGCTGACATACCATTGAACCCGTCTGAGTTGGGCGAGAGCACGACGTTGACGTTGAGTGCCGGCATTCGCGCAAACGCCATCAGTTCCACCCGCCAACCGTATCCCTTTTATGATGTCGTTGAAGTGGCGCTCTCCCTAGAGTATGGGGGGAGGGATACCCTTGCCATGGAAGTGGGGTATACGGACTGGACGGAAGTAGTGATTGCGGAGGATTTTGAAACGGCGAACCGCTTCGAACCGGCCGTCACGAGCACAGCCGATATTGTGCGTACTCAATCAGAGCAATGGGTTTTGGATGGTACGAGCAGTGGATTGATTGTGTTGGATGCAGAACATCAGGTACTCATTTCATCCACCAACGAACAGCAGTACAACCTGCAATCGAATGGCCCGGTTTGGCT
>CALGDB010000191.1 GCA_937884175.1 uncultured Flavobacteriales bacterium | reverse complement strand
CGGGCCTTGCGCCCAACGTTCCCAGGCGATTACCACGCAGGAACGCAGGTCATGATTCAATTGATGTCCGCCGATGAAGAAGTGCTACCAGATAGCTTGGCGGGCCTCGCGGCTTCTGCGTGCATCGCAGTCAGTGACATTCCTTTTGACGGTCCCATCTCGGAGGTGCGCGTGGCGCGCGTTGATGGTGCGTTCATCATCAACCCGTTCCGTTCGGAGTTGGAGCGTGCGGACATGGACATCATGGTCGCGGGCAGCATGGATAGCATTGTTATGGTGGAAGGCGAAATGAGCGAAGTTAGCGAAGACGAGATGGTCGACGCCATCGAAGCAGCACACGCCGCCATCCAAAAGCAATGCGAAGCGCAGATTGAATTGGCCAAGAAAACAGGCCACTACGGCGTTCAGCGGGAATACTCCCACGAAAACCACGACGAGGACTTACGCGCTCGTGTTAACGACGCCTTGGTCGAGAAGTTCTACGAAGCGGCCAAGCAGGGCAGCACGAAAGAAGAGCGCAAGGCGAAGTTCTCCGAATTGAAGGAAGCCTTCATGGCCACACTCTCCGAGGAAGAATTAGCTGAAAAGGGCTTCATGTTGCGCCAGTATATTGGTGCAGCACAGAAGAAAGCCGTTCGTGATTTGCTCTTAAACGAAGGCTTACGGCTCGACGGCCGTTCTTCAACCGACATTCGTCCCATCTGGACGGAAGTCGATTACTTGCCTAGCACACACGGTAGCTCCATCTTTACACGCGGGGAGACGCAGTCGTTGACGACGTTGACCTTGGGTACCAAACTTGACGAGCAGTTGATCGACGGTGCGTTGGTTCGCAAGAACGAGAAGTTCTTGTTGCACTACAACTTCCCACCGTTTTCCACAGGTGAAGAGCGTCCACTTCGCGGCACCAGCCGTCGTGAGGTGGGACACGGTAATTTGGCCCTCCGCGCCTTGAAGCCGGTTTTGCCTTCTACCGATGATTGCCCTTACACCATCCGTTTGGTCAGCGAAATCCTCGAATCAAACGGCTCTTCCTCCATGGCGACTGTATGTGCGGGTACCTTGGCCCTCATGGACGGAGGTGTGCCGATCAAAGCGCCTGTATCTGGCATCGCGATGGGATTGATCACCGACAAGGATTCAGGGAAGTACGTTGTACTCTCCGACATCTTAGGTGACGAAGACCACCTCGGAGATATGGACTTCAAGGTGACCGGAACAGAGCACGGCATTACAGCCTGCCAAATGGACATCAAGATCAAGGGTTTGAGCTTCCAGCAATTGCGCGAAGCACTGGCCCAAGCACGTGACGGCCGCCATCACATCCGCAAGGAAATGCTCGGTAGCATCAGCGAACCACGTGCCGATTACAAAGACCACGCTCCACGAATCGTTTCATTGACGGTTCCAGGTGAAGCCATCGGACCAATCATTGGCCCAGGCGGTAAAATCATTCAGGAAATACAAGCCGAAACAGAGACTACCATCAGTATTGAGGACGTCGATGGGAAGGGCATCGTCGAAATTGCCGCTTCGAACAAGTCGGCTATCGATGCCGCCCTTGCCAAGGTCAAGGCCATTGCGTTCCCGCCGACCGTTGAGATTGGCGAGGAATACGAAGGCAAAGTCAAGAGCATCATGCCATACGGCGCGTTTGTAGAGGTCATTCCTGGACAAGACGGTCTGCTTCACGTGAGCGAACTGGACTGGAAGCGTGTTGAGCGCGTAGAAGACGTCGTGAAAGAAGGCGAGGTAGTAAAGTTCAAAGTGGTCGGCCGTGACGAGAAGACCGGTAAGATCAAGTTGAGCCGCAAAGTCTTGTTGCCAAAACCAGAAGGCTACGTTGAGCGCCCCGAACGCCCACGCGGCGAGCGCGGACGCGGACGAGGCGACCGCAACCGAGACCGCGGACCACGCCGGGAAGAACGCAGCCGAAACGAGGATTAATATCCCTTGCGCAACAATTCCAGACCCAATTTCATTCAATTAAATACAACGAAATAAAAACCACCCATGCGGCAGCTAAAAATCACCAAGCAGGTCACGAACCGTGAAACGGCATCCCTTGACAAGTATTTGCAAGAGATTGGACGTGTTGATTTGATTACAGCAGAAGAGGAAGTGGAATTGGCCCGTCGCATCAAAAAGGGCGACCAGGTGGCTCTGGAAAAGTTGACCAAAGCGAACCTTCGTTTTGTGGTCTCTGTGTCCAAGCAATACCAAAACCAAGGGTTGAGTTTGCCGGATTTGATTAATGAGGGCAACCTCGGACTGATCAAGGCCGCTCAGCGTTTCGACGAGACACGTGGTTTTAAGTTCATCTCGTATGCAGTTTGGTGGATCCGCCAAAGCATCTTACAGGCGTTGGCCGAGCAGAGCCGTATCGTTCGACTTCCGTTGAATAAGATTGGTTCAATCAACAAAATCAACAAGGCATTTGCCCGATTGGAACAGGAGTTTGAACGTCCTCCAACAGCAGCGGAACTTGCTGAAACACTGGACATGACGCTGGATGAAGTGAAGCAAAGCATGAAGAATGCCGGTCGTCACGTTTCCATGGATGCACCGTTGAAGGACGGCGACGAGTCTTCCAGCAACATGTACGATGTCATGCGCACCGGGGATACTCCTTCGCCAGACACGGAATTGATGACCGAGTCCCTCCGCAAGGAAATCGAACGTTCACTACGCACCTTGACTCCGCGTGAAGGTGACGTCATTCGCTTGTACTTCGGCCTGAACGGTGAGCACCCCATGACCCTCGAGGAAATTGGTGAGCGCTTTGACCTGACCCGTGAGCGCGTACGTCAAATCAAAGAGAAGGCGATTCGACGCCTGAAGCATACCAGCCGTAGCCGCATTTTGAAAAGCTACTTAGGCTGATTGACGGCATCAAACACTTGCCACAGGTGCCGGCACGCCAAGGAACGGTAGGGACTCCATCGTTCCGAGAACGCCACAAGTTCACGACCTGAAGAATCCATGGATAGGCCGTACAGCCGCTCCATGGCTTTTTTGATACCCAAATCCCGAGGGGCGAATACGTCGGGCCGCCGAAGGGTGAACAGCAAGAACATCTGGGCGGTCCATTCGCCAATGCCTTTGATGGCAGTTAGCGCCTTGATCACTAACTCGTCTTCCAGTTGTTCCAGCCGGTGCAGATCGGCATGGGTGTTCCACGCTTCGGCGAGCGCTGCGATGTACTTTACCTTTTGACCGCTCAATCCCAATGCGCGGAGCTCGCTGACCGCTGCGTCCAAAACCAAGTCAGGCTTCAATCCACCGCACCCTTTGGCCCATTCCTCAAACCGCCGAGTGATGGTGGCTGCTGCCTTGGTGCTCAGCTGCTGTCCAATAATAGCGCGGCACAGCGCGTCAAAATGGGGGCGTTGCGGCTGCAAGGGTAATTCACCTTGGCGAATGACTTCTTGGAGCAGGATGGGGTCCTCGTGGCTGAGGTGCGCAATGAAAGCCGCATGGAGTTCGTTCATACGGTGAATATGCATCATCTTTGCCGCTCATGGACACGTCGCTAAACCTGCGGGATCGCACCAAAATTTTCACGAGATTTGCCTTGGGTGTCCTGTTACTTGCGGGTCTTTTTGTCTCGGGGTGTGGTAAGACGCAGTTTTCGGAAGACCCTGCGCTTCAATTGGAGTTCTCAGCCGATACCATTTTGTTTGATACAGTTTTCACGACCATCGGTTCGGTGACCTTGCCGCTGAAGGTGTACAACCGTAACACAGAAGCGGTGCGTATTGATGAAATTGAATTGGTTGGAGGCAGCGAATCGCCGTTTCGTGTCAACATCGACGGCGAGGTGGGGCCAAGCGTTACCGACTGGCCGATTTTGCCCGAAGACAGCCTGTGGGTCTTTTTGGAAGTGACGGTGGACCCTACGGCACTTTCAACGCCATTCATAATTGAGGATGAGCTGCGGTTCAACACGAACGGCAATGAGCAGTACGTTGATCTAATCGCTTGGGGACAGAATGCTCATTTCCACGGCGGTTTGGGTGAACTGAATCCGCTGCCTTCGTGCGATGAAGTGTGGACAAATGACCTGCCACACGTCATCTATGGCATTGTTGAAGTGGAGCCGGGTTGCACGTTGACCATTGAAGAAGGAACGCAGGTGTATGTGCACGATGGAAGCGGTCTGCTGGTGTACCAATCGACCTTGAACGTGGCAGGAGAACTGGGGAATGAGGTGGTTTTTCAAGGCGACCGATTGGAATCGAGTTATGAGGACGTACCTGGGCAGTGGGGGATTGAGATTGATTTTCAGTTCGAGACGGAATACGGAATTGAAGAGGTGACTGCGCAACGCGGTGGTATTTGGCTGTACGGCGGCGTGGAATGCACGATGGATTATGCGGTGTTGAAGAACGGTACCATCGGTCTGCAAGTAGACACCACGGGTACGGACCAGGCTCCGGCACTGGACATTCGAAACACGGTCATCCACAACATGAGTGCGTATGGGTTGTACGCCCAGGGCGGCACAATTGAGGGGTACAACAATTTGCTCTACGATTGTGGCCAATCCACCGCAGCCTTTACGCTCGGTGGCGCCTACAAACTGGATCACTGCACCTTCGCCAATTACTGGTCAGAAGGAGTGAGACAATCGCCGTCGGTTTTGTTCACGGATTGGTACGAAGACATCAACGGCAACATCCAAGTGCGCTCGCTCGAGGGTTCAGCGTTCAATAACTGCATCTTCTGGGGCAACAACTACAGCTTGACGGATTTTGATGAATTGGTGGTGAGCCTACTGAATCCACCGGCATCACCGTTCATTCGGTATTCATCCGTGGACGTGCAAGACCCCGATTTTCCCATGGAAATTTTGGAAGCGACGTTGACCGACAACACTCCGCCTTTTGCATCCACAAGTGATCGGGATTTTCATTTGTCCTCGAACAACTCCCTCTGGGACGGAGGTGCGTCTCAATTTGCCATCGGGCTGGATTTGGATGGTTTGCCACGGGCGATTGGACAGCCGGATATGGGGTGTTACGAACGGCAGCAATGAGCCGTTGACCTTTGATTTGCAACCTTTTCGGGGGAATTCCGTAGGAAGTCAACATGATGACCACAGGAATCCTCGACGCCCTTGTTCGGCTGTTTGCGCTTTTTGCCGCAGGCCGAACGCCGCGTGAAGCGATGTATGGTCGTCAAGCCGCTGAACGGTACTTGGCCGGGCGGTTGTCCTACGAATACACCCAGGCCTACCTCAAGCAGTACGATGCGGAGATTGCGCGTATGAACAAGCGCATGCCGCAATCCGATGACGAGCGGTTATTGGCCAAACGGCGGTCGAAGCTCTCCGTTCGCTTGCTGGTCCTCTGCCAACAGATCATCGCCGAACTCGATGCCAAAGACCGGCTGATTGTTTTTGCCCGTCTGGCCGAGATGGCCAAATCGACCGAAACCATCGATGATGCCGATAGTTTTTTGAATACCGTCGCTGATGCGCTGCATCTACTGCCTGAAGATTCAGCCGGATTGAAAGCGTTGGTCAAATGCGCCTCCGCCGATGAGTTGGAGGCTTCGCTGTTTCCCGTTCCGCTGCCTCATGAGCAATCCGCTCAGCTGATCGTCTGTAATGTTTCAGCGGACGATTTATTCTTCATCAAAGACTTGGGCCGTGGAGATTTGAAATTGAATGGCAATCCGGTGCAAAAGCATTGCATCGCTCCCATGGCACAAGGCAGTGTCATCAAGGACGGCGCAGGCCATGCTGTTTTCTTCAGCGATGTTGTACAGTGCTGCAGTACATACGATCGGGTGGACCAGCGGATGCAGTTTGAGGCATTGAACTTGGCCCACTTCTTTAATTACCCCAACGAGGCGGCGCTTCGTCCGCTGTCGATCACGGCACAATCAGGCGATTTGATTGGCATCATGGGGGCGAGTGGATCGGGCAAGTCCACATTGCTGAACATTTTGAATGGTTCCCTGAAACCCACGTTTGGTGAAGTTTACCTCAACGGTAGCTCGATCTATGGAGGGGAGGGAAATGCCAAGGGCAGCCTCGGCCATATCGCTCAGCAGGATGTACTCATCAGTGAACTGACCGTTTATGAAAACCTCAAATTCAGTGCGGAATTGAGTCTGGGCGGTGCCACGGAAGAAGAACGCCTTGAACGCGTCGAGTTGACACTCCGTCGACTGGGGCTTTGGGACATCCGAGATCTCCGCGTGGGGTCCGTGATGGATAAGACCATATCCGGAGGTCAGCGCAAGCGGTTGAACATCGCCTTGGAGCTGATCCGAGAGCCTGCCGTGTTGTTTGTCGACGAGCCCACCAGTGGCTTGTCGAGTCGCGACAGCGAGCACATCATGGATATTTTGAAGGAATTGACGCTCCGCGGTAAAATCGTATTCGTCGTCATCCACCAGCCAAGCTCCGACATCTTCAAGTTGTTCGACCGGCTTTTGCTGCTGGACGTAGGTGGTTACCCTATCTACCAGGACAATCCACTTGAATGCTTGGGATACCTCAAGCAGATGTCCAATCAAGTGCAGAACAGCGAGGCGATGTGCACGACCTGTGGAACGGTGAATCCGGAGGAAATCTTCGATACGGTTGCCTCGTGCATGGTGGATGAATACGGGCAGCTGACCGAAAACCGCAGGGTGTCACCGGTCGAATGGAACGATTACTACAACATGATCCAAGAGGGTGGTCCTGCCACGCCAACAACAGAGGAGTTGGATTCCCCGGAGGCAACGGTCGTTCCTCGCTGGTCCGAGCAGTTTTGCACGTACTGGCGTCGGGATGTCACGGCCAAGCGCAAGAACAAGCAATACGTTTGGATGAACCTGTTGCAGGCACCCTTGCTTGCCTTGGTGCTGTCCGTCTTCACACGTTACCGCAGTGCAGAGGGTGAGTTTGTTTACCGCCTGAGTGAGAACTTGCCACAGTTTCTGTTCATTTCGATAATCGTAGCGCTCTTTCTCGGGCTGAGTTTCAGTGCAGAGGAAATCTTCCGCGACCGCCCCACGTTGCGACGCGAGCGGTTTTTACGGTTGGACTGGAACGCCTACCTAGCTTCCAAAATGACGGTGATGTTCGGTATTTCTGCCGTTCAAAGCATGCTGTTCACGCTGATTGCCGTTGCTGTACTTCACATTCCAACAGGCGCGGGCATGCTCTTCATGACCCTGTTCAGCTTGAGTGCATTTGCCAATGTGCTTGGTTTGAACCTGTCTTCCGCAATGAAATCAGCCAAGACGATTTACATCATCATTCCCTTGCTGATCATCCCGCAGATTATCTTTGGTGGGGCAATCATCCGGTTTGACCGATTCAACCCCATTTTCACGCAGGTGGATCGGGTGCCATTGATTGGAAATTTGATGGCTTCGCGTTGGGGATTCGAATCCCTAGCGGTTCACTTGACGCGAGAAAATGAGGCCGACGCGCCGTTTATAGCATTCGAGGACCGGATGGAACGCGCGGCTTGGCGGCGGGATTTTTGGTACCAGCAGTACCGCCTTATCGAGGATGCAGATGTGCGTTCCCGCGAGTGGGAGGGGGCATTGGACGAATTGAATTCGTGGGGCATCGCTACCCAATCGCTTTCAACGGCGGAAGACGTGCGGCATGCGTTTAAGGATGCGTACAAGGAGGCGTTCAAGGCGCGCGACGCAGAACGTGAGGCCATGTCAGAATCGACGGACCTCAAGGTCTTGAAGGATACGCACCACAACGATGCCTTGCACGAATGGGTCATGCAAACAGACCGGCACGAACGCATTTCTCTAACGGACCGAGGGCTTGTTCAAGAGACAGCTTTTATTCATCAGATGCCGCTCGGGCGTCAAGCGTGGAACGCTCCTTTCTATGCTCCAGAAAAGCAGCTGGGTCAGTGGTCCATCAAGACTCCTGCCTTCAATCTGTGTGTGTTGTGGGTTATGAGCGCGGTGCTATACTTCATTTTGGCGAACCGGTGGCCAGAACGCTGGGGCTGGGGAAAGCGACTGGATTAACCGACCGTGGCAATTAGGCGGAAAGGCATATCGATGATGGCATCGTAGTCTTCGCCGGCTTCGAGCATGTCTTCGTCATCCTCCTCATAGTACCACAGCACAGTTGCTTCAGCAGCGGATTGCTCAACGCGTTTGAGTAAATCCATCAGGCACTTGCTGCTGCTGGTATTGAAGTATTCCAAACGAATGCTCACTTCTACGGCGCCACCGGCTTTCAAATGTTCATCGACCCAATCCAGTAGCGGGGTGTAAAATGCAATGGAATTTTCAGGAATGGAACGTCCGGAAATCTCCATAGATAAGGGCGAGTCATGGAATGCGACCCGGGGTGTTTTCGCAGTGCCTTCAAATTGAATGGTGCTCATGACTGTAGGGGGATTTCAGCGGAAAATGTAACGCGGGCTATTCCAGCTTGGTTTTCGATGTTCATTTCAACGCGGCCATCGGCCTTGCGGAGGATTTCATTCAATCCAACACCGCCGCCGCCGTGTCCGCTCCGTGCGTCGCCTGCCAACTTTTCACGCTGCATGGAGCGGAGTTCGTTTTGGCATTTGGATTTTAACGTTTCCCATGTTTGTTGCAATTCCTTTGCGCTGTGGGAATCAATGGCGTTGGAGGTTTCTATACGCCAAGCGGCTGATGTCGTCGCGTAAATGGCAAATTCTGGCTGGGGATCGTGTGAAATTGCGTGATGGTGCATGTTTTGAAGGAGCTCAATTGCCACGCGAATCAGCCGTTTCTTCTGTAGGGATTGGGCGCCGATCTGGTTGAGGCGCACTTCCATCCACTGCATCAAAAAATCGGTCGTTTGATCTTGGATGGCTCCAGACCATTGCAATTCCACCGTATCCTGCTCCGTTGTGCTATAACGTGCAGATGAGTGTGCATCGGAAGGCAGGATCCCAGACATGTATCAAATTAACTTCACAAGGCCGAACTTCGCGCTGCGGTGAGTCATGAGTAATGATAAGTGATTTGTGGAAAAGCGATGCCAACTGGTTTGTCACCTGGTTCAATACTCCGGCGTACCACGCACTCTATGGTGCGCGGGATGAAGCGGAGGCTGTTAGCTTCATTCAAGCCTTAACGGACCGAGTCTTAGACGGTCACGCCCGGAACGTGTTGGATGTTGGCTGCGGTGCTGGACGCCACGCCTCCGCCTTCGCTGCTCAAGGGATGCAGGCTGTGGGCATCGATCTCAGCCTCAATAGCATTCAATCTGCACGTGCAGCCTATGGCGAATCGGACCGCTTGCGGTTTATACACGGCGACATGCGTTCATTGGAAGATCACGTAGAGGGCGAATCGTTTGATGCCGTGTCATCGCTGTTCACCAGCATGGGTTATTTCGAGGCCGATGCGGACTTGGCAAGAACAATTGCCGGAGTGGCTTGGGCCTTGCGATCCAATGGGCTGTTCATTTTTGATTTTTTGAATCCTGAACAGGTTGCAAATGGCCTTGTGGAGCAGGAGGTCAAGGAGGCAGGGGGGTACACGTTTACCATCCACCGTCGAATCGCGAATGGATGGATAGAGAAAAGCATCCAATATGCGGACTCCAACGGACAGCACCAACACCATGTGGAACGGGTGAGGGCGTTGTCGCCAGATGGCTGGCGTCAGCACCTCGAGCGTGCGGGATTCGTCATTGAGGCGCATTATGGCGATTATGCCTTGGCTTCTTGGAGCGAAAACGCTCCGCGCAGTATACTCATCGCTCGAAAAAATCCATGTGGTTAGCCGGTTTCATATTGTTGTTGATTGCTATGCTTGGGGTAGGTGCGTACGACCGTTTTGGTGCATTCGAGAGCCCATTGGAGTGAAAACGTCCCGATTTGGTCGGGCGGTTTGGTCATAGGTATCCTGCTTCACATCAGAACTACCATTTTTTTTGAAGCAAGTGACGGT
>CALGDB010000190.1 GCA_937884175.1 uncultured Flavobacteriales bacterium | reverse complement strand
TGGGTTTCGCGGAAATGCGCGCAACCTCGATCTCAACCGGGATTTCATCAAAATGGACAGCCGAAATGCCGAGGCGTTTGTGAGCCTTTTTCATGCATTTTCCCCTAATGTTTTCATCGATACGCACACCACCAATGGGGCGGATTACCCGTATGAGATGACCTTGATCGCAACCCAGCCGGACAAGGCCGGACCAGTGTTGGGGGCGTTCATCCGGGAAACTATGGAGCCCGCCTTGTATGCGTCCATGGAACAGCGGGGGGTGCCAACCAGTCCCTATGTGTATTCGAGTGGTGATACACCGGAAGAGGGCATTGTCGGATTTTTGGAAACGCCTCGTTATAGCACGGGATATGCAGCGCTGTTCGGGTGCATTGGCTTCACGGCGGAAGCGCACATGCTGAAGCCGTTTCCGGTGCGGGTTCAAGCGACGAAAGCCTTGATCGAGAGCACCGTGCAGTTTATGGCCGAGCAAACAGAAGAACTAAAGGCTATTCGGTCGGCGGAGGTTGCCCGTTGGGAGAACATCGCAACGGTTCCCGTTCGGTGGAAGCGCACTGAACAGTTCACCCCTCTGTGGTTTGAAGGGTTTGAATCCCGCAAGGAAATCAGTCCGGTGACGGGGGAGTTGCGGCTCAAGTACGACCGCTCGTTGCGTTGGAGCAAGGAAATCCCCTTCTACAACAATTATGTACCTGTGGCTGAAATAGAAGTTCCGGAGTATTGGGTTATTCCACAGGCATGGCGGCATGTTGTGGCACGCATGCAACGCAATGGAGTAGCCATGACACCAATTGAAAAGGACACGACGATGCTCCTGCGCGCCGGGGATATCCAAGGATTTACATCTTCACCGCGTCCTTATGAGGGGCACCACATGAACGGATTGGATTCCGTAGCGTGGTCGGTGGTCCCGATCCGGTTGTTTGAAGGCGATTGGATGATTTCATCGAGCCAACCCAATCTGCGCTACATCTGTGAAGTCTTAGCTCCCCATGGCCACGACTCCTTTTTTACCTGGAATTTCTTCGACAGTGCGATGCAGCAGAAGGAACACTTTAGCGGGTATGTTTTCGAAGAAACGGCGGCAGCGTTGCTGGCCTCCGATTCCCTGTTGCGCGCATCGTTTGAACAAGCCAAAGCGAGCAATCTCGAGTTGCGCGAAGACGCTCGAGCTCAATTGAACTGGCTGTACCGGGCCTCTCCCTATTACGAGGGGACAGCAAACCGGTACCCGGTATTCAAATCCGTGGCCAACCGCCGATGAAACCAAAGCGCGTCACCGATATGCTCTGGTCCTTTCCGGAGCGGTTTCTTCGCGTGAGTCACCAGTTTGGGCGGGTGGTACGGCGCGATGTCGTAGGGATGACGCCGGAGCAGATTCGCGCATCGTTGGACGGGTTGGCGCGGCTGTACCCGGGCCACTTCAACGTAGCGTTTGAACGCACAACCCTTCAAGATGTTCCGTGTGCGAAGTTGTATCCGCGCCATAGGCCCCGTGGCAATGAGGGGAAAGATGCACCGGTATTGGTTTTGGCTCACGGCGGTGGATTCGCCTTCGGCAGTGCCTTGACGCACCGGGCCTTCGCCTCAGCCTTGGTGGTAGAACTGCAATGTGAGGTCTGGATTCCTGAATACCGATTGGCCCCCGAGCATCCATTTCCGGCACCCTTAGAAGATGTAATCACGGTCTTGGATGGCCTTTCGTCGAAATCTGAAGCACTCTGGATTCTCGGTGACTCGGCTGGGGGAAATCTTGCCCTTGTTGCCGGGATGGAGTGGATAAATCGCACGGGAGGACACATTCAAGGAATCGGGCTTTTTTCGCCGTGGCTGGACTTGGGCTCAAATTCTGCAAGCAACCGACTGAACCAGACGGATCAAAGTCCGTTCGAAAGGCTTGATTTAGTGGAGTACGCAGCGCATTACTTGCGGGATTTCCCTGCAGACGACCCACTGGTTGCGCCGCTGAATGGCGATCTGACTGCTGCACCACCGATTTATATTGAAGCGTCCAAGGCGGAGTACTTGCGTCCGGATTTTGAGCAGGCGTGTATCGTTTTTGAAGAACGTGGGGTGACCTTCACTGCTCGCGAAGAAAAGGGCGCGCTTCACGGCTGGCAGCTGTTTCCAGACGTCTTGCCTGAAGCCAAACGGAGCGTTCGGGCCTTCAGTTCATTCATCGAAGGCGTTCGTGCTTAGGCGTGGGCCTGTTCAATGCACGCAATGAGGGTGTCGAGCGCCTCGTTCAAATCAACATCATTGATGTTCAAATGCGGGGCGATTCGAAACGCCTGCGGTGTGCTGAGGAAATAGAAAACCAATACACCACGCTGCATCGCGGTCTGAACTACTTCGTTCACCGCTTCCGAGGAATCCAATTCCACAGCGATGTACAGCCCGATTCGGCGAACTTCCCGCACGTGGGCGCATCCTCGCATGGCCGCTTCAATGGTCTGACCGACCTGCTCAACACGATTCCAGTCTGTTGATTGCAGCAAAGCGCTGGCTGCTGCCGAAGCAGCACAAGGAACGGGGTGGCCACCGAACGTCGTGATGTGACCGAGGGAAGGAGAATGCGCAAATTGCTGCAAATACTCCTTGTTCGACACAAGCGCTCCCATCGGCATTCCACCACCCAATGCTTTGCCCAAGCACAGGTGGTCGGGCTCAACTCCGAAATGCTCAAAGGCAAATGGGCGTCCGGTTCTTCCAAACCCACATTGTATTTCATCGAGCACCAAATGCGCTCCAGTTTGCGTGCATTTATCTCGGATGGCACGCAGCCATTCCGGCTCGGGAATGCGAATTCCGGCGTCCCCCTGGACGGTTTCCACGATGATGCCGGCCACGAAAGCATCGATGACCTCAAGGCCTTCCATGTCATTCCACGGAACCAGTTCTATGTCGCCGACCAGGGGACCGAATGGCGCTTTGCGTTCGGCATTGGAACTCACTGAAAGCGCGCCAAACGTATTCCCATGGTAACCGCCTTCGACAGCGAGGATTTTACTGCGATGCGTGACGCGCCGAACGAGCTTCATCGCCGCATCAATTGCTTCCGCTCCAGAATTAACGAAGTAGACAGCGTCCAGTGCTTCGGGCAGCAACGTGAGCAACCGGTCAGCAGCCAGATCCTGCGCGCTTTGACGCATTTCGCCATAAACCATCACGTGCAGGTGCTTGTCGACCTGTTCGTGGATGGCGCTGAGGATATCCGGATGGCCGTGGCCAAAAGAACTGGCGCCTATCCCAGAAATAAAGTCGATGATTTCCTCCCCGTTTTCGAGCGTCAGCCGGGAGCCCTTTGCATGCTCAACCCGCAGTCCGAGTGGATGCAGGGTGGTTTGCGCCAATCCGTCCCGCAGCAGTCTTTCGTTCATGGCCGGTTGATTTGGAGGGATACTTCGTCCATAAACACCCAACTCGGGTTCCCAGCGCCAAGGTGTTCCTCTGGAAGCAGTCCGTGGTTCTGTACCTCAAAACGTACATAGCGCGTCATGGAACGCCCGTCAATTCTAAAGGTGTGGCGGATGGGTGCTTCATCGTCTTGATCAATGGCGTAGCTTGCCTGACCAAAACGAGACCATTCCCTGCCGTCGAGACTGCACGAAATGGAGATGTGCTTGGGCAGGTAGATCCACGGCCGAATGTCCCGCAAAGCTCCGATGCTAACACCGGTCAGTTCAACGGGATTCTTGAGGTCAATGGTTCCTGTGATGTCCGTTCCCCAGTACCCTTGCCAATCGCCCGTCTGGTATTGGTTACCTCCTTCGATGCCGTCAATCAGGGCTTGGTCACCACCCGCAGCATACTGGTTGCTCAAAGGCGTATCCATCAGAAGGGTATAGGGGTGGTTGACTTGCTTCAAGGCATGATGAACAGCACTGGAAGCCCGCGCACCTTGGACCGTGCGGGCATGGATGACGGTTGACGCATTTACCTCAAACGGTCCGCCATATTCAACCCAATTCGAAGGCTCCGGAGAATAGCTGTCCATTGGCACCAGAGCGTATTCGATGGTGAAAGCATCGAGGCTTTCGGTTGAAATCGAAACAGAGCACGTGTTTTTGAAGGTGCGCGGGGCGTGAATGACCGGAACGGGGATGAATCCATCTGCATCCCATTGCTCTAGAGGCCAGCGATTTTGTGCTTCACCAAACGCACTCGGTTCGTGCTGGCATGCATAGTTCAACGTTCCTCCTTGAAGCAGTTGCTCTTTGCGGATGACAGCAGGCAGGAGACTGGATTGGAAGGAGGCGCTTCGGACGTATTTCCCTTCGCCTTGTTTGGCAATCCGGACCGCTTGGCCAGCGTCTGCACCAGCACGTGGCATAACGCGAACCTCATCGAACATCGGTGTACCGAGGATCAGCTGGTTGCTCCCCGGCGTAACCGGGTACATGCCCAAAGCGCTCCAGACATACCAGGCACTCATTTGACCGCAATCCTCGTTGCCGGACAAACCATCGGGCAGGGGAGAGTACAAGGTGTGGCGAATGCTGTCGACCAACTCGGCTGTCCGGTGGTGTTTGCCCACAAATGGATATAGGTAAGCCATGTGGTGACTGGGCTCATTCCCATGTGCATATTGGCCAATCAGGCCGGTGATGTCTGCTTGATTGCGCCCGGTGGTTTCGCTGCTCGATGTGAACATGGCGTCCAACTTGGCTGCATAAGCGCTAGCACCGCCGAGGAGCTCAACATGGCCATTGACGTCGTGAGGAACAAAGAAGTTGTACTGCCATCCGTTGGCTTCAGTGTAATTGAAGTTCACCTCCCGTGGATCAAATGCCTCGAGCCATGCGGCGGACCGTTTGGGTTGGAAGAACCCACTTTCCTTATTGAATAGGTTGCGGTAGTTCAACGCCCGTATCCGAAACCGGTTCACGAGCTCAGCATCAGTGCTGTGCTTGGCAGCAAATGCGGAGATGCAGGCATCGTCAAAAGCATATTCCAGGGTTTTGGAAACCGATTCGTGTTCTTCATTCAAAGGGATGTACCCCAACGCAACGTAGGGCTCAAGCCCGAGATGGGCGCTGTCAGCAGCTTGCACCATAGCATCAAGGGCCAAATTCACATCAAAACCGCCAATGCCCCACGCATCGGCATCAGCGATGACCGGCACGCTGTGGTAACCGATCATGCACCCGGTGTAATTGCCAGCCAATTCCCAAACGGGCAACTGACCGCCTTGTTCATACATGCGCAGCATGGTGCGAACGAAGTCCCGAGAGCGTTCGGGTTCGATCCAGTTGAGCAAGGGATGCAAAGCACGGAAGGTGTCCCAAAGGGAAAAAACGGTGTAATGATCGCCTTCATCCGCCGAGAGCTGGTGAACCATCAAGTCCGTCCCTCGGTATTGCCCGTCGACGTCGTTGGCCAGGTTGGGCGCTGTAAAACAATGGTAAAGCGCGCTGTAAAACGTTTCAACCTCGTTTTCTGATCCGCTTTCCACAGCAATCCTGCTGAGCTGATCATCCCATGCGCGTTCTGCGGACATTCGATACGCTTCAAACGGGCCCTTGACGGCCTCGGCCTCTAAGTTCTTCAACGCCCCGTCGATGCTAACAAAACTCAATGCGACTTCTGCGTTGAGTTCGGACACTTCACCAAAATCAGCTTGGAATACGGGTACATACTCAACTTCTTGGAGCAGCTCCCCGGAATCGCGAGTTCCCACCGTGCGGACTTCCGTAAGCTGGTCGCGCCATGCAAAGGGGCGGTCGAATCGAGCCGCGAAGTAGACGTGCTGCTCCCGTGCCCAATTATCTGAAACACGGTGGCCGACCAGCAGCGTGTCGCCAATAGGATAAATGCTGTAGTTGACCAGTTCATCTCGGTGTTGCATGTCGATGATCAACGACAGGGTGTCCGGTTCCTCCAACCGGTACCGATGAATGCCGACTCGTTCAGTGGCCGTCAGCTCGACGTTGATTTTCTGATCATCGAGGTAAACTTGATAGTACCCGGCATGCGCTTCTTCGTTGTCGTGTGAAAAATGACTGGCGTATCGATCGGACCAATGCGTAGCACCTTCGTTGAACTGCGTGCAAGGTGCAAACAGAATGTCCCCATAATCGGATACGCCGGTTCCTTGCAAATGCGTATGACTGAATCCGTAAATAACGCTGTCGCTGTAGTGGTATCCGCCGCAACCGTCCCAGCCTGTGAGTCTGGAGTCCGGGCTCAACTGTACCATTCCAAATGGGGCCGTTGCACCAGGGTACGTGTGGCCGTGCCCTCCCGTTCCGATGAAGGGGTTTACCAAGCGATGCAAGGGGGGCGGAGTATCATTGCACCCGGTCAAACCAACGAGCGCAAGGACAAGGCTCGCACAGGCAGAGAATCGCAGTAAGTTCGTCATGGCTAAGGCTGTTGGTTGTGGTTTACCCAATTCAAAGCTGCATCTAGAACGGGGTCCGTGCCGTTCTGGATGTCTTCGGTATCAGGTGTTACAGGGCGGTCCACTAGAAGCGGTCGGGCTTCCCAACGGACAGGGGTTTGGGTGAAATACCGTGCGGACGCTACATGCACCACCAAACCGGTTTCGGGCAACACCAGCCGAACGGGGTTGCCGAACGTCCCACTGACGCTGCCCATTGGGGGCTCACCGAAGGTTATGCCCCGACCTGACCGGACAAACCAGGAAGCAATCGATACGGTAGCAGACGCCGAGAGTCCGTCAAGAAGTAGGGCGGTGGCGCCGGTGTACGCCAAGCGTCGCCTGGGTTGTATGGATCGCTTGAAAGGGACATATGCGATGGAGTCGTTATCAATTTTGTTCAAAGTGGTTTTCAAGACCTGTAGGTTCTTCAGGTAGCTGCTCCTTCCTACGAGGCCGAATCGACCGGTTCCCCATCGGTCCTTCGCTGCCTGACTGGCTTTGATTTGCACCCCGGCTGGAAGGTCAATCGGCGTCGAAGTGAGGTACGGAAGCAGTTCAGCCATGATGGCAATGTGGCCGCCCGAGTTGCTGCGCAAATCCAAAATGAGCCCTGCAAAAGGTGGGCTTTGATTGCCCGATTGAAGGGATCGGATGCGGCTGAAGCAACCCCGCAGTTCCTGGCGAAAAGACCGCACATTTTCAGGATGGAAATGCCGGATGGTCAAGACCACGGAAATAACGCTATCGGTCTGGACCTCGCGCCATGATATAGGGGAGACTTCGCTCTGAGAAGCATGCCAGCGTTTGATGGATTCATTGTCAAGCACGGGCAAGCGCTCAGTCATACCCGAGGCATATACTACCTCGATGGAATCGGCAATACTCGCACCAACCGAGAAGGGGACGATGTCGTTCCAAAGCTTTTCCGACATCCGCAGGCGAGCCAATGCGGCATCTCCTTCTTGGGAAATCAAGGCCAGCCCGCCACCGAGTACAGACCGAACGGAAACGCCATTGATGCGTGCAATTTCTGAACCAACCATCGCAGAATCGCCGGCGGTAGCGGTGACGATGAGTCGGTTTTGTACTGTTTGGATTTCAAGAGGGAGGTGCCCATAGGCCGCTCCGAGTTGCTCTGAAAAGGATTGAAGCGCCACACCGGTGTGGCTATCCTTGAGCACGTTGCATACTTTGGCAGCCATTTGTGCTACGCCATAGAGTGTTCCACCTCCCGCGAAGGTTGTTTTGGCGGATTCTACGGCATCATTGAACTCGATGGAAGAGCAATGCACAAAAGGCGAAGGGTGGATAGTCAAAATCCACTCCGCGAGAGAATCTAAGTCGCGTTGGATTTGTTCGCCGGTGAAGCGGTCCGCTTGGCCTTGTGTGTCGACGGGGGTCGAAAGCAAGGAGGAGAGGATGGCGCAGGTTGCGAATAAGCGTCGATACAAGGGCTTCATACCTGTTGGTCGCGGAATTTCACCATGGTTAGGATGGTCGCCACCGCCACGCTTTCGCCGGTCTGATCGTACATGTCCACTCTGAATTTGACAATGCCTTTGCGAATGTCCTCGGCATTGCGCTTTTCCTGCTCGATTTTATCCTCCACGGTGAGGCGGACGCCGACGGTCGTACCAGGGTATACGGGTTTTGTAAAACGAGCCTGTTCGACCCCGTAGTTGAGCAAAACCGGTCCTTTCTTGGCGTCTACAAAAAGTCCGGCTGCTTTGCTCAAGAGGTAGTACCCATGCGCCACCCGGCCCTCGAATATGGTGCCGTCTAAGCTGGTTTCATCAACGTGGGCATAGAAATGGTCGCCGCTCACGTTCGCAAAATTGACGATGTCGGCCTCAGTGACCGTATGCTTGGCAGTGGTTACGGTGTGACCAATGACCAAGTCTTCGAAGTGTTGCTGGAATAAGTGGGGCTGCGCCTCTGTTTGCTGGCCGCCAGGCTGATACTTCTGTGCAATAGCAGTCAAGGCCGTGGGCGAGCCTTGGACCGCTGTTCGCTGCATGTAGTGATGCACGCCGCGTACACCGCCCATTTCTTCTCCGCCACCTGCGCGCCCGGGACCGCCGTGTGTAAGCAAGGGCAGTGGGGAGCCGTGGCCGGTTGACTCCTTGGCACACGCTCGGTCCAGCACGAGAATCCGTCCGTGCATCGTCGCTGCACCTGCGACGAATGCCCGAGCTTCCTCAGCGTTGTGGCTCACTAGCGAACAGCACAGCGAACCTTTGCCCATCTTGGTCAAACCAATCGCTTCTTCCAAAGAATTGTAGGGCATGAGGGTGGCAACCGGTCCAAACGCCTCGACTTCATGGCAATGTTGCGCATTCAGTGGGTTGTCGTTGCGCAGCAGTTGTGGGCCCAAAAACGCGTCCTCAACAACTTCATCACCTACTAATTCAAGCGAGTGGGCATATACACTCTCAGCCTCGGACTTCAATACGTCCAATCTGGCGAGGACATCTTGCTTTTGCTCTTTGTGCACCAATGCCCCCATGCGTACACCTTCTTCTTGCGGGTCGCCCATGATGGCTTTTGACAGTGCTTGTGTAAGTGCTTCTTGGACGTTGTCCATTTGGCCACTTGGAACAAATACGCGGCGAACAGCCGTGCATTTTTGCCCTGACTTTACCGTCATTTCTTTGCGCACTTCTTTAATGAACAGTTCGAATTCAGGGTCTCCCGGAACCACGTGCTCTCCGAGAACTGCTGAATTCAATGAATCCGCTTCCATGTTGAACGGCACCGCGTGGGCAAGAAGGTTGGGATGTGAACGCAATTTCAATCCCGTAGAGGCAGAGCCGGTGAACGTCACAACATCACGTTCATCTACATGACCAAGCAGGGTTCTTGCAGGTCCACATATTAATTGCAGGGCTCCTTCGGGTAAAATGCCAGATTGGATGATCTCCTGCGCAACGACAGAGGTTAAGTAGCTGGTCGCTGAAGCAGGCTTCACCACGGCGGGCATCCCAGCTAACCAATTCACGGCCACCTTTTCCAACATGCCCCAGACTGGGAAGTTATATGCATTGACGTGAACGGCAACGCCTTCTTTAGGTGTGAGGATGTGCTGAGCACCGAATGTCCCCTGCTTACCCAATGGAATGTAATCGCCGTCCAACGCGAACGGTTGGTCACCAAACTGACGTCGGAGGCTGGCATAGCTAAACAAGTTGCCAATGCCGCCTTCAATGTCAATCCAAGCATCGGATCGTGTGGCGCCGGTTGCCCAACTGGCTTCGTAGAAGGCCTCTTTATGCTTTAATAGGTGCAAGGCCAGGCGTTTCAGCATCAGGCCGCGTTGTTGGAACGTAAGGCGCCGAAGGTTGGTGTTTCCGACTGTGCGTCCATAAGTGAGGATTGATTCGAAGTCCAGTGCTTCATTGCCTACGTGCGCAACGACCTTTCCGTTTATGGCGTGGAGTATAGGGGTTGCATCGGAAGCAGAAGGACTGTGCCATGCTCCGTTTATGTAATGTGCAATGGTCGAGGTGCTCATGGTAAATCACTTTGGAAGCGAAAATACGCACGAACACCTGCTGAGTTGAAGGATAACCGTGATTCGATGTTTTTTGCATTTTCACGTGTGTTCGCCATATTCGTTTCGTCGGTGAGATATCGGGATACGTCTATGAATTTTTTATTAACTTCGACGAAGAAAGTTTGGGAATAATGATGAATTACCTTATCTTAGCTCCTACTGACATCAAATCTTGACCAGAAACATCAAATAATTCATTCAAATGAAGAACCTTTTCACACTGGCTGCGGCCTCTTTCCTCGCCTTCGGTGCGAGTGCCAGCAACGTTGAGTTGGTCGTCGAAGCCGTTGACAACGGCGGCCAAGTAGAAGGTAATACGTACCGCGTTTACGCAGTATTGCCCTCAGCAGAGCATTCTTTGCACGCTGTTTTTGCTGACGGCGAGCACGTTTTGAACGTGGCAACTACCACTGATTTTTACCAGCACCAATACGGCAGCTTCTCGTCTTTGGACGTGAACGAACAAATCGTTGCCTTGGAAGGCTCTTTGGCATACGACAGCTGGGTAACCATCGGTGCTACAAACAGCACAAACAACAACCTTTGGACGGTTGGTGTTGATTATAACAACTTTTTGGGAGGTTCTGAACTCACTATTACAGACGGTGCTTGGTTCGTGGTTCCTACTGACGTTCAAGCCGCTGCTGAAGCCGGCAACCGCGTTTTGCTCATGCAATTGACAACTGATGGAACAGCCACTGGTATCTTGAACCTCCAGGGTTGGGATGCTGAAGGAGCTGCGTGGCGCGCCTATGACTTGACATTCACTTCAACTGACGCTCAAGTATTCGGTTGCACTGACGCAAACGCTGCTAATTACAACTCTGACGCCACGTATAATGATGGTTCTTGCTTCGGTCAGAACAATGGCGATAGCCATGGGTTGTCTAACATCGACAATACCACTGAGTGGAACATCTTCCCGAATCCTGTATTCGAGAGTACATTCAGCGTGAAGTTCGATCGTGAGTTGAACTTGGGTGGTGAGAACATCATCCTCGAAGTCACTGACATGTCTGGAAAGGCTGTGATTTCTCAGGAAGTTGCTCAAGAAAATATTGTCGGTGGTAACCGCATTGTTGTGAAGCACGACTTGGCCGCTGGTAACTACACAGTTTCTGTGGTTCACGCCAACTTCACAGACGCACAAAACATTGTTGTAGCGAAGTAATCTTCCTACTTCATCGATTTGAAAGGGACCCTTCGGGGTCCCTTTTTTGTTTCCGTATGTTTGATGCAAAATTCGTCAGATGCGCTATTTGAGTATTCTTTTCGCTTTGCTCATCATGGGCTGCAACCAGCTTTCAACCCACCGTTCCGAACTCAAGTTGAATGCCTCACCCGTTGTTGGTGACGTAGGCATGCGCAGCGCTAAGGTGTGGTGCCAACTTGCATCGGGTAATAAGTTGGCTAAGCCTTACGTGTTCCTTCTCGATTCAGCAGACCAGTGCTTGGTTGCCAAGCCCATGGTGTCAGCAAAACTTGGTGACTGCTTCCAGCTTCAGTTGACCGACCTTTCGCCGGGCACACGGTACCGGTATTTCATTGGCGACGAACATGGGACACCTTTAAGCCAGACGCTCACCATCCGAACCCAACCGCTTTGGCAATACCGTACAGATCCGCCAGAATTGAATTTCTTGCTTGGAAGTTGCGCGTACATCAACGAACCAGAATACGACCGACTGGGGGAACCGTATGGTGGCGGGTATGAGATATTTAATACCATGGCCCAAGAAGAATTTGACGCCATGCTATGGCTCGGTGATAATGTTTACCTGCGCGAAGCAGATGTTGGGAGCTTATCCGGTTTTGTTCATCGGTACACCCACACGCGGTCCTTGCGAGAAATGCAGCCGTTGCTGTCCAAAGGTTCGCATTATGCCATCTGGGACGACCATGATTTTGGACCAAACGATTGCGATGGTTCTTGGATCCATCCGGATTGGTCGCGGGCGGCATTCGAGGCGTTCTGGCCCAACCCAAATTCGGGCATCCCAGCAGCCACAGAATTGAACACTACTCATTTTCTGTACGGTGATGTGGAGTTTTTCTTGTTGGACAATCGATCCCACCGCGTAAACCACAACATGGGACCAGAAAAGCGTCAAGTTTTGGGAGAGGCCCAGCGAAACTGGTTGCTGAACGCTTTGCGGAACAGCCGTGCACCATTCAAATTGGTGGCGATCGGTGGGCAGATGGTAAGCGATGCAGCCATCTATGAGAATTTTGCTCAGTTTCCAGAAGAACGAGCACTCTTATTCAATGCCATTGATGAATTGGACATTCGTGGAGTCGTATTCCTCAGTGGGGATCGTCACAACAGCGAACTGTCCAAAATGAAATTGCCTGGAGGGAATTGGATCTATGACCTAACGGTGAGCCCATTGACCAGTGGGAGCTATGATCACGAAGATGAGGCCAACACCAACCGCGAAACGGGAACGATGGTTGGCCTTCGCAACTACGGCGTGCTGAATGTAGCGGGGCCGCGCAAAGAACGGGTGTTGACCATGACGGTCAAAGATGCCGAAGGCCGTGCGCTGTGGACTCGGTCCATCGATGCAGGGCATGGGCATGTGCTGCAGTAATTACCAGTCTTCGTCCAGCAGGAAGTCCGTCTTTTTCGGGCGCTGGTCCAATTTGATCAAGTAATTGACGCCTTCTACGCTGATGCGAATCGCCTTGCAAATCAGTTGCTGTCCCGGGATTTCGAATTCGAAAGAATCGTCTTCATATCCATCCGGGTACTTGACTTGTAATGACTTGAGCACAGTGCTCGGCAGTTTGCGGTAGCTGATGATTAAATTGCGCATGATGCAAAAGATTTCACCCGCCTTTACTGCATTCTTTATTTAAGGGTTTCATTTCAATTGTCCTTTTTATGTCCGACGCTGTCCGTTCTACTCGAAAAGACTACGCCAAAGGCGCACTCAACAAAGCGGATTTACCGCAGAACCCCTTGCGCTTGTTGAGCCAGTGGGTGGAAGAGGCAGCACAGGCTGATCCAGAAGATTACAATGCCATGTGCGTTGCAACTCAGAGGCTGTCCGGTGGAATAAATGGTCGAATCGTCTTGCTTCGAGCCCTAGAAGGGGATTGCCTGCGGTTCTTCACGAATTACGAGTCTGAAAAAGGTAAGGAGCTGTTGGCCTCACCTGAAATCGCTTGCGTTTTCTTTTGGAAGGAATTGGAACGGCAAGTGCGCGTTCGTGGACATGCCACACCTTCATCCGACGCGGTTAGCGATGCGTATTTTGCCTCACGTCCACGTGAGAGCCAAGTCGGTGCGTGGGCATCCCGGCAAAGCCAGCCTGGCGAAGAAGTGCAATTGACCGAGCGCATTCAAGCCTACCAAGCGAAATTCCAAGCGGAAACTGATATTCCCCGACCGCCATTCTGGGGCGGATTTGACGTTGCCATTCATGAAATTGAATTCTGGCAAGGCCGACCGAGCCGCCTGCACAACCGTTACCGCTACACGAAATCAACTTCTGATTGGACCGTTGAGCGCTTGGACCCTTGAATCAATCCACCCTCAGAACGAGGCCCTTGAGGTATGAGCCCTCAGGGTGAAACGCACTTACCGGGTGATCCGGTGGCTGATGCAGCCGGTGGAGGATCCGCACATTTCGCCTTGCTTGAATGGCCGCTGCAATGACGGTATGGGTAAACAAACGGTCGTCTACAGCTTGAGAGCAACTGAACGTGAATAAGATGCCACCGGGCTTGATGGTTTCCAATGTGCGCTGGTTGATGCGCTTGTACCCTTGTACAGCAGCATGACGAGCCGAAGCGGATTTAGCAAAAGCAGGGGGGTCGAGCACAACGACATCATAATCGGACACACCATTTTTCAAATACCCCAAAGCATCCGCCTCAATGCTCTCGTGTGTGGCCGCGTCAAAGTCATTCAATCCTACGGCCTCTTCTGCGAGGTCGAGAGCGCGCCGCGAACTGTCTAAACTGGCCACGGAAGCAGCTCCGCCTTGCATGGCTGCAATGGAAAAGCCCCCTGTATAGCTGAATACATTGAGCACACGCTTACCAGCAGACAGCTTTTGCAGCAACGTTCGATTCTCCCTCTGATCGATGAAGAAGCCGGTTTTTTGACCTTGCTCCAAGTCGATGTAAAACTTCCTTCCACGTTCGGTGGGCTCCCAATCCTCGGGAAGTGCACCATGAATAAAACCGTCTTCAGCATCCGTTTTGCCTGCCTTTCGCAAAACTTTTGCGGATTTATTGCAGATGCCCTGCAACTCCGGTAACGCTGCCTTCAAGCCGGCAACAATGCGGTCCAAACTCAAATGCATCCCCAATGAATGGGTTTGAATAACTGCAACCCGATCATAGTAATCAACGATGAGCCCAGACATTCCATCGCCTTCCGCATGAATTAGCCGACAAATGGAGTTGTCACCTTGCATCAATCCGAGGCTCTTTCGAACCTCAACAGCATTTGCTATTCGCTCTGACCACCACGTATCCTCCTGGAATTCTGATTTGAACGACAGCATGCGCACGACGATGGACGTGTTGGCGCTGAAATGGCCAAAACCCAACGTTCTTCCTTTGTTCGCACAGACCTGCACGAGATCCCCAGTTACGGGGTGACCCTCCATGCGTTTTACAGCTCCCGAGAACACCCATGGGTGTTGACGAAGCAGGCTATCTTCTTTGCGAGGCTTGAGGTAGATTACTTTATCCATCATCTGTCGGGCGAAGATACGCTCGCTACTCAGCTTTGAAGATGCGCCGTTTCTCAAATCGGATTTGGCCACCTTCTTCAGCGATTTTAAGGAATTGAATAAACACGCCGTACCGGCTCGGAGGAACCTTTCGGATCACCTCATCGAATGCAGCTCCCTCAGGAGGGATGGCATCCAATAGTTCATGCGTGGCACCCGCCTCTGTTTCAGCAAGGCAATTGTCGCATTTGCCACATGGCGCTGCATCCTCAAATCCAAAGTAGTGCGCGATGTGGAGTTGGCGGCAGCTTGAGGCGTCGAGAAAATCACGAAAGGCGTGCAATCGATTCACCGACCGGGCGAACGGCTCTGTTCCAACGGCACTCGGAATGGTGACGTTCCCCATTGCTCGCGGCTGAGACCACTCAATCTGTTGAGTGTTGTGACCTTCGGAAAAAGTCAAGATGCCCCATTCTTCCAGTCGACGGAGTCCGGATAGAATTTGGTGCCAGGCAAGACCGGTGTCTTTCCACTCGCTTTGTTTCTTTCGAAGCGACGCATGCACCGCGGAAGGAGCGAGGTGCTTGGCCAAGGTACCTTCTTCTGTAGGTGCTTCTGCTATCTCATACAATTCGGATTGGCTGTTGGCATTGAAGGAAATCTCGAGACTGGCTTCGCCAATGGATTGAATTTTCCCAAAGTATCCCGACAATTGCAGGAGTTGCAGGCTCCGATTGAAGGCTTGGGCGGTATGGCCGTACCGCTCCAGAAAAGGAGAAGGGTCGAAGGGCGTGAAGCTGTCCGGCTGTGCGCCTGTGGCCACTTGACCTTGGTTCGCAATGAACTGATAGGTGTCATTGATGGGCAAAAGCGTCGGGTTTAGTCGCCTCAATTGCTGCAAGCGGTGATCGAACTGTTCGGGGTGAACGAAAAGCACGCATTCGCTTTCCCTGCCGTCTCGGCCTGCTCGCCCAGCCTCTTGAACATAGGATTCCAAGTTGGCGGGTACGTATGCATGGTACACCCAACGCACATCTGGTTTGTCGATGCCCATTCCGAATGCATTCGTGCAAACAATGATGCGCAGGTCCCCGTTGGCCCATCCTTTCAGTCGTTGAGCGCGGGTATCTGCATCCAACCCGGCGTGGTAGGCTTCCACACCGCCATGGACCCCTTCTAGACGAGACGCCCATTTTTCGGCTTGATAGCGCGTTCCCACGTAAACCAACCCCGTGCCTGTTGCATTGAAAACCGCTTGATGCAGCATGGCTTCGGCATCCCGAATGCTGCACACTGCATACGTGAGGTTGTCGCGTCGCGTAGATGTGCGGAAAATGGCAGGGTTCTGCAGTTCAAGGTTTCCTCTGATGTCTTCGACTACACGCTCCGTGGCCGTAGCCGTGAAACACCCCCACGTCGCCTTGGGAAGCGCCTTCCGAACAAATGCAAGGTGGCGGTAAGCTGGTCGAAAATCGTGCCCCCACTCGGAGATGCAATGGGCCTCGTCAACCGCCACGGTGCGAATATCGAGCCGCTCCAACCGTATTCGAACAAGTTGGCCTTTCAATTTTTCCGGCGATGCAAACAAAAAGCAAGGCGTACAACGTTCGGCACTGTCGATAATGCGTTCCAACGCACGCGCATTTGAAATACCTGCTAACGAGAACGCATGAATCCCACGCGCCTTCAAGTCATCGAGTTGATCTTGCATCAATGCAATCAAGGGGGAAATGACCAAGGTGGTTCCACCTCGCACCAAGCCGGGAAGCTGGTAGCAAAGTGATTTGCCGCCTCCCGTTGGCAACATCGCGATGGTGTCTTGGCCTGAGCAGAGCGCCTCAACAGGACCGAGCTGGTGCGCTCGAAGCGCATCGAATCCCCAAAACTGGTTCAGCAGAGAACTCCAAGGAAGAGACTGTTCCGAATTCATGCGTAAGTGACCAATTTATTCCAAGGGATGAGCGTACTTGCGGCCGGAAAGCGTAAAGGTCATGAAGAACATCGTAGCTGGAAACTGGAAAAGTAACAAATTGTTGCACGAGGCTGTGGAATTGATGAATGAGGTGAAAGCTGGCTTATCGGACACCCTCAGCACGGAAGTCATCATAGCACCGCCCGCACCTTACTTGAGCGCTATGGCAGGGCAAGCAGGTGAAAACCTCCAAGTTGCCAGCCAGCAATGCAGTGCAACTGGATCTGGTGCGTTCACAGGAGA
>CALGDB010000189.1 GCA_937884175.1 uncultured Flavobacteriales bacterium | reverse complement strand
TTTCTAAAATTGTTTAAAGATTTTGATTAAAAGTTCAACAAAATCTTGGATTCAAGGAAATTTTGTCTAATCTTTGACCTGAATCGTTAAACAAAAAGGTCATGAGCACACTCGAATTCAATGCGCTGTTAGTCGCTAATCGCCAGTTCCTGAAAGGATTTGCTATCGGTTTTACGCGAGATTCGCAGGATGCAGAAGACCTCATTCAAGATACCATGGTGAAAGCATTGCGGTATCAAAACAACTTTAAGGAGGGCACCAATATCAAAGGATGGTTGTACACCATCATGCGCAACATCTTCATCAACAACTACAAGCGCAAGAAATTCCAGAATACTATTCTGGACACCACAGACAACCAGTACTACTTGAATTCAGGATCCATGCAGTCGGACACTGTAACCACAGTGATTAACGAGCAAGATATCCGCGGGGCAATCGACGATCTCAAGCCTGAGTTTAAGGTGCCGTTCAATATGTTCATGGAGGGATTTCACTACGATGAAATTGCTGAGGAACTGGGCATCCCTATGGGTACCGTGAAGAGCCGTATTTTTCACGCGCGACGGAAGTTAAGTGCTCAACTGACGGCATTCCGCCACTGAGGTAATCCCAGCTGCGACAGGTTGCATGCAACCTCCAATGGTTCATTGTGGTTTGCTCTTTTGGTAGTATCATTACAATACCTAGAACAATCACCGTATGAACCGTTTTTTACAAGCATCTTCTGCGGCGCTGCTTTTGGTGGTGTCATCGATTGGTTTTGTAGTGGAAACCCAGGCACAACTTGAAGTCGAGACTGGGTTGACACTTGAGGAATACGTGAACGACATCCTCTTGGGAAGCGGGATTCAAGCGTCGAACATCACCTACCAAGGCGGCACCAACCAGTTAGGATACTTGACCGGTGGTGACGATGTGTTTTCCATCAGTTCGGGGCTTGTTCTGAGCTGTGATGTGGCCGAGAACCTAGAATGTCCAACTGATTTTTTGGCTTGTGATGGTTGCTTAGGTAATGGTTTCAGTGATCCTGACTTGTTGGACATCGCCAATTCAGTGCCGGGCATGATTGGAGAGTCGTTCTCAGTGAGCTCGGTAAATGATGGGTGTGTTTTGGAATTCGATTTTGTAGCCGCGGGGGATACGGTCAGTTTCAACTATGTGTTTGGCTCGGATGAATATGAGACATGGATCAACACGCAGTACAACGATGTCTTCGCTTTTTTCCTGAGTGGTCCTGGAATCACAGGGCCATACGACAGTCCAGCGGGCTTTCCGGACGGTGCTGTGAACATCGCGGGGGTGCCGCTCACTGATCCCAACCTGCCCATTACCATTTCTTCGGTCAATTCAGGAACCAATTCTGAATATTACGTTGACAATCAAGGTGGAACGGATGTCTGCATCAACGGCTACACCATTCCATTTAAGGCTGAATATCCCGTGGAGTGTGGTGAGACGTACCACATCAAATTGGCCATTGCGGATGGGTCAGATACAGCATTGGAATCCATTGTGGTACTGGAAGAAGGTTCGTTTGAATCCAATGCCGTTGTTCAGATTGATCTGTCTATTGACGTTGGAGGGCCAGAGGCAAATACCATTTATGAAGATTGCGGTCAAGCGACATTGACTTTCGAACGCCCCATTGAGAC
This sequence comes from uncultured Flavobacteriales bacterium, assembly GCA_937884175.1. Classification (GTDB taxonomy): domain Bacteria; phylum Bacteroidota; class Bacteroidia; order Flavobacteriales_D; family Sanyastnellaceae; genus UA16. The sequence continues at coordinate 4,821 of CALGDB010000189.1, read as the reverse complement.
CATTCTCGAGATTCAAGAGATGGTGTACATTGACTATGGTAATAGCGATGCAATTAACGGCGTTGACTACGGTCAGCCCCAGCCCGATGGCAGCTTGCTCCCGCTTCCCGACTCCGTAGTGTTTGAACCTTTCGTGAGCATCGTGTCATTTGACCTTGTGGCGGAAATCGATGGCATTGACGAAGGTCCTGAGTTGGTGGAAATGCAAATCGAGAATGTGGCTGCCTGCAATGGTGGGGGATTAACAACTTACTTCACGTTCTATATCGCCGAGGATCCGCCACCGTTTGTGGTTTCGGATTTTTCTACGACCATCTGTCAAGGCGATGAAATCGAAGTAGGCCCCGTTGTAAGCGGTGGTTACGGAAATTACACGTTCGACTGGGCCTGTCCAGAGGGCGATGACGAAGCCCTACTGCTACTGTCACCAGATGACGACTGGTCATGCACTGTGACGGTCGCAGATACGTGCGAATTGGCATTGAACCCCATTGAGGTGGAGGTAGCGATCGAGGTACTCGAATTCCCGCCGTTGGAAATCGACATTACCACCCCCGGGCCGGTGATACTCGAGTGCAACGGTACCGCGACTATTTCGTCTACCGCTTCAGGTGGCGACGGTTTGTATTCATACCAATGGAGCGATCAGAACGGCGATAATTTGTGGGGGTCATGGTTTGATCCTAGTCAGCTCGACCTCAGCACGTGGGTTGGGGCCGACGAGGTATTCATCACTCTCACCGACGGATGTGGATTCGAAGTGATGGACAGCATTGAAGTCGAGTACAACATCCCACCCATTGAGATCACGGTGGAGGAAAGCGTTGACGTGTTGTGCAACGATCCATTTACCGTTACAGCCACGGCGGATGGCACAGGCCCGTTCTTCTACACCTGGTTCAATGGCAACAACTGGTTGGATTTTGACGCTACCCTCAACTGGCAGACTAGTGCCGATGCTTCATTGGCGCTGGAAGTATCAGACAACTGCGGCCAAACGGAATCGGCCAACGTCGAAATCATCGTAGAGGCCCCTGATGTTGAGGTCAGTCTCCCGCAAGATTTGATTGGGCCGTGTACAGAGGTATTTGACCTCACCGCGAACGTCACCAGCGGCAGCGGAGGATACCAATACACGTGGTTCCAGAACGGAACCAACATGAACGAATCGGATGCGAGCATTGACGTGCAGTTGGGCGAAAGTGCTACCTTCTCAGTCAATGTCAACGACGGATGTGGACAAAGCGGTGCTGCTAGTGCACTGGTTACGATTGACAACCCGCCCTTGGTGGTGGAATTGGGGCCAGACATCTACGCGAGTTGCGTAGATTTCACCAACATCACCGTCGAAATCGTGAGCGGCGCAGGGGACTACGCCTACGATTGGTTTGTGAGCGGCGAGCCATATGATCAAGGGTCGGATATCACGCTGCAATCATATGGAACAGTTCCGGTGTCGGTGGCCGTGACGGACGGCTGTGGCGGTGCAGACGACGATTCGTTGGTGTATCACATTCCAGATATCCCATTGTCAGTCGACTTAACACAGTCGACGACGATTTGCGCCGGTGACGGCATCTCGTTGGAAGTAGAGGCCATGGGCGGTGAAGAAGGCTTTGTTTACTTCTGGCCAACGCTCAATGCGTACGGTCCGGTCCAGTACGTCACGCCTCTTCAATCGACTGTGTATCCGGTCGTTGCAACAGACATTTGCGGGGAAGAAATCGACACATCGACCAACATTGAAGTCCAATACCTCTTTAGCGACTTCGTGACGAGCATGTCGGCGTCGGACGAGAATCAATACACCTTCCGGGCAACCCCTTCGCCTGAAGAGCCTTTCCCAGGTGCCTATTCTTATGACTGGGATTTTGGCGATGGCAATTCATCCGATGAAGCGATTACCACGCACGTGTTCGATGGTTTGAGCGACTATACGGTGACGTTGGATCTGACCAGTTGGGTCGGCTGCACCAACCAAGCGTACACCGTGGTACGGGGCCCGGTTTTGTTGTACGTGCCGACGGCATTTACACCGAATAACGACGGTATCAACGATGCCTTCAAAGTGGTGGGGTCACAAATCATGAACTACGAGCTCTGGATCGTGAACCGCTGGGGTGAAACCGTATTTCACAGCACGGAATTGGACGACGTGTGGATTGGTGACGTTCAAGGTGGCACGCACTATGCCGAAAACGGCATCTACAATTGGATCATCCGTTTGAAAGGCTACAATACGGACGCTGAAGAGTACACCGGTTCGTTGCAGCTGATGCGCTAATCGGTCTGCCGCTCGGGATAATTCCCGTTATTTGTCTGCATGACTTCGAACCCTTCTTCATTCCGTGGTCCGTTCATCGTCGTCACCACGCTTTTCTTCATGTGGGGCTTTATCACCGTCATGGTGGATGCCTTTGTCCCGCGCCTAAAAGATGTTTTTGAACTCAACCTGTTGCAAGCTGGCCTCGTTCAGTTCGCTTGGTTTGCTGCCTACGGCATCTTGAGTATACCCGGTGGAAACCTCATTGACCGCATCGGATACAAAAAGGGGATTTTGGTTGGGTTGGGATTGGCGGCACTGGGTTGCCTGTTGTTTTACCCTGCAGCGGAGACGCGGATCTACGTGCTGTTCTTGCTTGCACTCTTCGTGGTGGCTGGTGGAATCACCATTTTACAGGTTGCAGCCAATCCGTACATCTCAGTCCTGGGTGCACCTGAGACCGCTTCGAGTCGACTCAATTTGGCACAGGCATTCAATTCATTGGGTACGACCATAGCACCTATTATTGCGGCTAGCTTCTTGCTCGGCGATCAAATCCTAACTGCGGATGAACAGGCTGCGCTAAGCAGTGCGGATTTAGAGACGTACCGATTGGGTGAAGCCGCTGCGGTGCAAGGACCATTCGTTTTCTTGGCTCTGGGATTTTTGGTGCTTGCGGTGCTCATAGGCTTGAGTAAGTTGCCCCGGATTCTGGGAGGGAAGCTCCCGGGCGGCATGGCGCAGGCTTGGTCCAACACGACTTTGCGCATGGGGGCAGTGGCGATTTTCGTTTATGTAGGTGCCGAGGTAGCCATTGGCTCGTACATGGTCGGCTACGGGCTGGAATTGGGTGTAGACGCAGCAATTCGTGAGACGCCTTGGCTCGCATCCATGGCGAGCGTAGCAGCGAGCATCAGCGGCAAAACACTGGCGGGAATGGATGCGAAAGGATTGATCGGCGCTCTGCTTACCTTCTATTGGGGCGGAGCGATGATTGGTCGATTCGTGGGCTCTGCACTGATGCAAAAAATCGCTCCGAGTCGGTTGCTCGCTTTGTTTGCGTTGGGCGCAGTGGCCCTGATCGCATTGAGCATCGCCACATCGGGTGTGGTAGCGTTGTTGGCCCTGATTGGAGTCGGGCTGTTCAACAGCATCATGTTCCCAACCATCTTCACGTTGGGCATCGGCGAACTCGGCGATTTGAAACCTCTGGGGAGCGGCGTGCTCTGTACGGCGATTGTCGGCGGTGCCTTCATTCCTCCCGCCGTGGGGGCATTGGCAGATGTCAGCGGATTTGCTGTGGCGCTTGTTTTACCAATTGTGTGCTACCTGTACATTCAATTTTTCGCTCGAAGAGCGGCGAAATCGGGGTTGATCTAACGATTTCACCCCGGTTTTGAGTGGTTTTTGTAAAATTCCTTAACACGCAAGCAATCTTTTTGCACAAAGGCAACTTTTTGGTCGAATTCTGTGTTCATTCGTAGCAGGAAGGAACTGTTGCCTCCATCGAACTAGCCAAAATCACAGCACCATGGCCCGAAAAAAGCGAGCAAAAGAATTACAACCCAACATCAAAGTGCGGTTGGATCGCCGAACGGTCATTACTGTGCGTGATCAAGAAAAGTTGGCATTCTGGAAAGAGAAATACCCCAACCTTGAGGTGCTCGAAGAATGAGCTGACCCATTGGATTCAAAGATAAAGGCCGGAGATCCGGCCTTTTTTAATATGATATTGTAAAAGGGATTACACCAACTCGTTCTGCTTCCAAGGGGCAAGCGCCAATTGTTCGCGTCCTTTTTTGGTGAGGGTGTATCCGTTTTTGTTTTGGAGCATGCCATCGAGGTACAAATTCGTAATGCGCTCTCCGATGCGTGCCTGACCAACGCTCAAATCCGTATCGGCCTCAATCCGCTTCCAGAAGTTACGCTCGAGCACAGCGAGTCGAATGTGTGCTTGTTGTTCTTGCTTGTAGGTCTGAATGATGTCGAGGATCATGTAATCGTACTTGTCCATAGCGATTGATTTGGTGATTGTTAGGTTGGCGAATTCGTATTTGGTGAGCGGAACCGTGTAATTGGTACCAAGCAGGAGCAAATTAGAAGACCACGCCAGTAATCCGAAAATGAAATCCGAAGAAATATGAACGAATTGTTAACGACTTCGGAATTTCTGTGGATTACTTGTGAATTGTCCACTTTCCCCTGCGGGTTTTGCCCGCTGCCAAGTAGGTTCGAAGGATTTTGGCATACGCTTCCCGCGGAATGATTTCGGCGCCCAAGGACAGCAAATGGGCATTGCTGATTTGGCAGTCAATCGGCCCGTAGCCATTGGCTTTCGCCCATTCAACCAGCTGAATAAAGCAAAATTTCGAAGCGTTGCTTTCTGCGGAAAACATACTTTCCCCAAAAAACATGCAGCCGATGGATACCCCATAGAGTCCACCGACCAATTTGCCATCACGCCAAGCCTCGAAAGAGTGGGCAAGTCCGAGACGATACAATCGGATGTAAGCTTCGATGATGTCCTGTGAAATCCACGTGCCTTCTGTAGCGCTCCT
>CALGDB010000188.1 GCA_937884175.1 uncultured Flavobacteriales bacterium | reverse complement strand
CTTGCTCAAATCCGCTGGGTACACGTGCACACGGCAGTCATCCGATTGCAATTTCTTCTGCAGCGATTGGAGGTCCCGCGCGTTGCGCGCCACAAGGTGCAATTCGCCGGCAGAAGCCGCGAAGCGTTCGACGAGTGCGCGGCCGATGCCTTTGGTGGCGCCGGTGATGAGGATGGTGGGACGTGCGATCATGGCTTGAGGTTGGTTTCCAATCCGAAGAAGCGCTTGCGGTGAGGGCGTGGGTCGGGCCAGGTCTCAGGGACGGGAACAGCGATCTCATCCGCTGGATCGAATTTCGGACGGTTGACGCACAGAATAGTGCGGGTGGTATCGGTGGGATTGTCGTACTGGTGCACGAACTCGAGCGGCCACAGGTGGGCAATGCCGCCGTCAATGGGCTGGCCTTGGAGCAGCAGCCCACGCGACATGACCAATTCGGCCTCGCCCATGAATTTGTGGATATGGGCGGGGATTTGACCACCGGCCGGGATGTGAAGCAAGTACACCCCGCAGTCTTGGTTTTCGTGCAGGATGTCCACGTGCCCGAAGTCGTTGTACTCAATGCCGTACTGCATCTCTTCCGAGTGCCGCAGCACCGTGACGACAGGCACGGCCTTGCCTCCAAGAGCCTGGGGCTTTTGGATGCTCACCTCCACGGCGTCCGGGCGAATGCTCGGGCGATCCGGAGGCGGGGTCATCAACAAGGTGGCACAGATGGCTTCCACCGCCGTTTCCAACAACTGGAATTGCGCCGCTTCCAACAAAAACGCCACATCTCCGCATACAAAACCGTAATCCAGACTCTCCGCCAAGGTCCGCCCGAAATGCCCCGGCTTGCGCTCGAAGTAGAGTTTCAATTGGACCACCAAGGGCTGCGGCGTAATGCGCTCGTGGGGATGGATGCCCACCAAGCATGTCACCCGCAGGTCCTGCAATGCGATGATATCGTGCGTCGCTGCGTTCATGATTGTGCAGTCACCAATAAGTCAAACAAATTCACTTTCTCGCGGTCGTTGGCGTCAAATCCAAGGCGCTGTTCATAGCGCTGCAATGTGGCCAGTCCCTCCTCTTCGCTCGAGGCGTATTTGGCCTCGAATTCCACGCAGCAAACGCGCAATGCTTTGTGCGTGGCTTCGTAATACACCACTTCACAATCGGGAAAATCAAACACCCGAATCTCCTTGACGATGCCGTGTCCAGGCAATGCTCCAATGACCCCCATCCACGCCTCCACCGCATCGGCTTGGGAGCGGGAAGCTCCGAGATCCAAGTTAATTTCGGTGCGCACCTCGTTGTCCCCGCCACGGCTCTTCAAGGTCAGCTGCTGGATTTCCTTGTCGATGCGATGCCGGTAGATGCGGCTCGCCTGCCCCGGCGGCACGTAATAAGTATCCGTCACCGTCAACGCCTTCTCACGCTCTGGTTCCAACGCACGGCATGCTGCAAACAACGCTTCACGCTCAAACCCCTCGTCCACCACGAATTTGTGTTCGATTTCCAAGAAAGCAGTAGGCGTGGTATTCATCGCTTCACAAGGTAATGGAGGAAGACCAGGTCGCCCTCGGTTTCGGTTTGGGTCAATTCCAAATGCACGGGGGCCTCCAGCTTAGGTGCCACTACGGGCACCCCACTGCTGCGCCCCACCACGACCGGACAGACCGTCAAAATCAACTCATCCACAGCACCTGCTGCATAGAATGCTCGGTTGATGATGCCGCCCCCGAAGAGCAACACACGCTCGAACCCCGCCGCTTGGCACGCCTTAACCGCCGCCTTCGCAACGCCTTCATCTCCGTACACAACGTTGCGCACACGACCTGAACAGCGATCCTCTGCCAGTGCCTCGCGCGACATCAACCATTTGGGTGTATTGCGCTGCGACCAGATGGGTTGATCGCTCGCGAAGCCCGAGTTCGAGCACAACACCCACGTTGGGTACACGCCGTCTTCACGCTGAACCTCCATCACGCCGCCGCTGACGTTGACGCTGTGACCGCCCACAATCACCGCATCGCACGTGGCGAGCAAGCGGCGCAGGTGTGCATGGTCTGCTTCATTGGTAAAGCCATAGCGCTTGCGTTCCGCATCCGACTCGTTGGGATGGGAAGCAATGCGCCCGTCGATGCTGGCGCCCATGACATTAATGATTTGCATGCGGCAAAGAATCCAGTACAATGATTACAACGAAAGACGCGAAAAGTTGGAGTGATTCGCTTTTTTCCACGCATTCGTTGGAAGTTGTGAAAAGAGCGTGTAATTTTGCGCTCCCTTTCAGGGTCAACATGCTGACATTAACAACTGGGTTTAGGACCCTTATAAAACGTTTCTCTCATGGCAACTCGATTGCGACTCCAACGCCACGGTAAAAAAGGCAAACCATTCTACCACGTAGTAGCAGCTGATGCTCGAGCTCCACGTGATGGCCGATTCATCGAAAAGATCGGCACCTACAACCCCAACACCAACCCTGCGACCATCGAAGTCAAGCACGACCGTGCATTATATTGGTTGCAAGTCGGTGCGGAAATGTCCGACACTGTTCGCGCGTTAATGAAGTACAAAGGCGTCGTCTACAACAACCACCTCTTGAACGGGGTGAAGAAGGGCGCATTCACTGAAGAAGAAGCACAGAAGCGCTTCGAAAAGTGGATGGCTGAAAATAACGCCAAGGTTCAATCGAAGATCGATGCGTTGGCCAGCGCCAGCGACAAAGAGAAGGCCGCACGCCTCAAGGCAGAACAAGAAGTGAACGCGGCTCGCGAAGCTGCACTAAAAGCTGCTGAGAACGCTGAAGCCGCTGCTGAGGCTGAAGCTACCGAGGAGGCCGCTGCTGAAGCCGGCGAGGAAGCACCTGCTGCTGAGGCAGCGACTGAGGAAGCGCCAGCCGAAGAGGCTCCTGCCGCCGACGCCGCTGCTGAAGAAGCGCCTGAGGAAGAGGCACCTGCTACTGAAGAAGCACCAACCGAGGAAGCTCCAGTCGAAGAAGCGCCTGCGGAAGAGGCACCTGCCGCCGAAGCCGCTGCTGAAGCAGCTCCAGCCGAGG
>CALGDB010000187.1 GCA_937884175.1 uncultured Flavobacteriales bacterium | reverse complement strand
CTGAGGCTTTGCGCAAACTGGGAGATCTTCAGCAGGTCGGGGGCGCACAGGCCGTCGCAGCGTTGACCGCTCGTGTGGCCAGCTCCGCCAACATCGACGCCCACGCCCGTATCATCGCGCAGAAGTACATCCAGCGTGAGTTGATTCGCGTCTCGAGTATCATCACTCAAAAGGCGTTTGAGGAGACCACGGATGTACTGGATTTGCTTGACGAGGCGGAATCCCAGCTGTTCGAAGTGGCCCAAGGTAACATCCGTAAGAGCTACGAGTCCATGAGCAGCATCATGCGGCAAGCACTCGAGGATATCGACAACGCCCGTAATCAGGAGGGGGGCGTCAGCGGCGTCTCGACGGGATTTGTGGACCTAGACCGCATCACGGGCGGCTTCCAAAAGTCCGACATGATCGTTCTCGCCGCCCGTCCTGGTATGGGGAAGACGGCGTTTGTCTTGACGATGGCACGGAACATCACAGTGGAGTACAATATCCCCGTCGCCGTATTCTCATTGGAGATGTCGGCCGTGCAGTTGGTGCAGCGTTTGATTTCGGCCGAGACGGAAATCAGTTCCGATAAATTCCGCAAGGGTAACTTGAAGCCACACGAGTACACTCAATTGCACGAACGCATCGGCCGCCTTTCGGATGCTCCCTTGTACATCGATGATACCCCGGCCTTGAGCGTGTTCGAGTTGCGGGCAAAATGCCGCCGCTTGAAGTCCACCGCGGGCATTGAGATGGTCGTGATTGATTACCTCCAGTTGATGACAGCGGGCAATAACAACGGCAACCGCGAACAGGAAATTTCCACGATCTCCCGCTCGATTAAGAGCATCGCCAAGGAACTGGACATTCCAATCATCGCTTTGTCTCAGTTGTCCCGAATGGTGGAAACCCGCGGCGGGGACAAGCGACCGATCCTGTCCGATCTGCGTGAGTCAGGCGCGATTGAGCAGGATGCAGACATGGTGGCGTTCATTTACCGGGCGGAGTACTATGGCTTGACCGAACACCCCGACGGCATCGATACGGCCGGGTTGGGCGAGTTGATTCTGGCGAAGCACCGGCACGGGGCGTTGGGGACGGTTAAACTGCGCTTCATCCAGCGCCTCGCCAAGTTTGCGAATTACGACACCTTCGCCAATCCGGTATTTGATAGGGGCGAGTTCCAAGACGGTTTGCGGCCGAATGCCGATTTCATGAACCAGCCGACGATGACAGTGCAGTCCAAAATGAATGAAGGCCCATCCGGCCAACCCGGAACAGACGAGGAATCGCCGTTCTAATTCGCTGTGGCTTTCGCCGTAAATTGCAGCATGGTACGGAAGGCTTTGTGTGCGCTGCGCAGTCGATTGGTGGTAGCGATGGCGGTGGGTTTGTTTTCGATTCCCGTCGCTCATTCCGCACAGCTGCTCATTCCCATGGACGACACCCAGTCCAACCACTTAAAAGCTTACGGTCTGGCCTATTGGTTGCTCGAGCGGGAGGTGGAAGTCGAATGGCTGCTGAACTACCGTGGTGGCAGTTTTCTCGTGCCCAATTTGGTTGCTGTTCAACAGGAATGTGTGATCCGGGGCATCAGCCACCAGGTCATCGCCGATGTGCAGGCTAGTCAGATCCTTACCGAAATCGCCCATCCCGAATCCAATACCGAAAGTGTCAAGCTGGAGGTGGCGCCAAAAATCGCCGTCTACAGCCCCGATGGCAAACAGCCCTGGGACGATGCGGTGACGTTGGTGTTGACGTACGCTGAGATTCCGTATGACGTCATTTACGATGCGGAAATCATGTCGGGCGCATTGCCGGTCTACGATTGGTTGCACCTACACCACGAAGATTTCACCGGGCAATACGGCAAATTCTACCGCTCCTACCGAAGCGCAGCTTGGTACCAAGACGAAGTGGCTCGGCAGGAGGGCATGGCACGCACGCTGGGGTTCAACAAGGTCAGCGTCATGAAGCGCAATGTCGCTTTGCAGATACGGGACTTCTTGCTCGGTGGAGGCTTCTTGTTCACCATGTGCTCCGGTACGGATTCGTTTGATATCGCCTTGGCAGCCGAAGAGGTCGATATCTGCCAAGCGCCGTTCGACGGCGATCCAGCAGAGCCTGGTGCGGCGCAGAAATTGGATTACAACCGGGGCCTAGCATTTCACGATTACCAGATTATCACCGACCCCATGGTGTATGAGTTCTCCGAAATCGACGCCACGGAGGAACACACCAAGACCAAGCAGTTGAACGACTTCTTCACGCTGTTCGACTTCAGTGCCAAATGGGACATCATCCCGACCATGTTGACCCAGAGCCACGAGCGCGTTATTACCGGATTCATGGGGCAGACCACGGCGTTCCGCAAGCAGTTCATTCGGTCTGATGTGACAATCATGGGGGAGACCAAAAGCACGCGGTCGGCGAAGTACATCCACGGCACGCTAGGGCAGGGCCAATGGACGTACTACGGCGGACACGATCCGGAGGACTACCGGCACTTGGTCAACGACCCGCCAACGGATCTGAACCTGCACCCGAACTCAGCCGGTTACCGGCTCATTCTGAACAATATCCTCTTCCCAGCTGCCCGGAAGAAGGAACGCAAAACTTAGGATTTGACCATCACGGCTAGCGTGAACAGGAACATCCCCGATTCCAATTGATTGAATTCGTAGTCGAGGGGACCGTTCGATTTCTTGGCCATGCTGATAAGGCCGAGGCCTGCGCCTCCTTTGTCAGACCAATCGTTATTGCAAAGCCGTTCGACGTATCGAACACGCAATTCTTCGTGGGACATGCCATTGACTTCGGCCAGGTTCTCCCGCAAGCCCGCGGCCATGTCAAAGTCGACCAGGTTGCCGATGCGAATTTGGAGCCCGAGTGGAGTGTGTTCCAACGTCAGGTACAACTGGATTTCGCCTTCGTCGTCGACCCAGCCGTGGCGGCTGACGTTTTGCAAGCATTCGATCAAGGTGCTGCAGACACGGCGAACGAGTTTTCGCTTGACGCCTTTGCCTTTGAGGCTGTTTTCAGCCAGCATCATGAGGGAATCATGAACCTCCGGGGTCAGTTGTCCCGAAAAACTCAGGAGGACACCACCTTCACCACTGTCCGTTCGCTCGTGCAAGGTGGCTTGCAGCGTAGAGAACAAGTGTTGTGGTCGTGTTGTATCCATGATTCATCAGCTAAAGTAGCGAAATAGTCGACGAATCAAATAGTTTGGTCGATTAAACTGCTAATTTAACATTCAAAATGTAGGAAATCCTCTGCGAATGCCTGCTTGCTGCGGTTGAATGTTATTCACCACAATGAGCGATTTGTCCATACCGTACATCCTCAGCATCAAGCATTTAAAGCACTTTTTCGGACCAATGATACCTTCAGGAGGCAAATTTGCGCAGGCGCGATTCGGCGAGGAGGCTCACGCCTGATGGGGTCTTGATCATTTCGTAAAACGTGGGGTGCAAGAAGTTCAATGTCCGATGAAAAGCACGCTGTTCGAGGTGGCATTTCCAGACGAGGAGTGCGAGGCGTTTAGTTGTTTGCCACGCGTGTTGATTGAATTGGTTGGGGCGAGCGAACGAATCGATCCAACCTTGGGCTTCCGCAAGGGTGGTGATTTGTGGGTTGTTCTGAAACGCAATGGGGTTCAATGGAATGGACATGGCAGCCTGTTTTGATGGTTTGACCAAACAAACCACTCAAGGCACTCCGTAAAGGATTTACGGTGCCGAAAAAAAGATTTATTGGTACCGATCCAACGCTGCACGATGGACCGCTTCCATACGTTGGCGGAGGCTTTCCGGGGCGATGACTTCAATGGCCGCGCCCAAACCCAACAGGAAGTGAACCAGTTCAAATGTGACCATCACGTGCAGCTGCAATTCGTAGACGTCTTCGTCAATGCGGATTAATTGCTGGGAGGGATGAACGGGCTGAGCGGCGAGGTATTCGTACTCCAATTGGTTGCAACGTACCCGCACATCTTGTGGTGCTTCGGTGGACTTGGAAATGCCAAAGCTGTGCTTGAAAAAGTGATCGGCATCAAAATCGCTGCGCAACGCAAACCCATCATCCTGTTCCTCCACAGACTTTATTCGGTCCAGTCCGTACGTCCGGTAATCGCTGCGGTCGGGGTTCCACGCAATGACGTACCAGCGGTTGCGGTATTCCTTGAGCAGGTACGGGTGGACAAGCAGGGCGTAGGTCTCCTCCGATTTGAATTTACGGTAGCTCAGGGATACTACGCGTCTCCCTTGAATTGCCTGCAGTAAAGGCTGCAAATGCTCGGACCCACGCGTCGCCGGGGCCGATTCAAACTGCACAACACTATCGAGCGGGGCCGTATCCAAATCCGGCGCCATGCGCAAGCGGTCGTCGATTTTACCGATGGCCTGACCGAATTGCGAAAACATCGGGACGTTGCGGAACTGCACTAAGGTGCGCGCCGCAAAGCGAATGGACTCAAGCTCTTCGTCGTTGAGCTGGAGGTTGTCAATGGAGAAGTCTTCTTCTTCGTAATAGTACCCGCGCTCGTCGCGGTGGTAGGCAATCGGTGCGTAATACCCCAAGGCGCCGTCGTACCGCATGGCATTCAGGTCCTTTTCAAGCGTGGATGTGCTGATGCGGTCGCCGCTGCTGCCGTACAAGGCTTCTTCACAGGCCGTCCGTAATTCTTCCTTGCAGGGGAAGGGCCGCGCTTCATTGCGTAGGCAGCGGTCAATGGTCCGGTAGCGGATGAGGGCGTATTTATTCGCGGGCATCTTCAGCGAATTTACGCATGTAGGCCATGCCGCGTTGGACGTAGTCGGGATGAAAGGTGGTGGGTTGGCCGTCGGCCGGATACGGTTTGCCGGTGTTGTGCAAATGGAAGGCATCTTCAAATCGGCCAGCCCGCAATGCATCGCCGTACGTTAAATCAATCCACTGGGCCCCGGCTCGAATGGCGTCCTTGCCGCGAATGTCCCGCAGCTGCACGTCGAGCTGGATGCATTTGTATCCCATCAATTGAAACGGTCCCCACGAGGTGGCCAGGTTGCGTAGGGCTTCGTCGCTGGCTCCTATCAGGTCCGCCGCTGTGATTTGCTCATAGCGTTCACGTTTTCCATCCCGCACGGCGACCATGCGATTGTACACATGGACCTCAAAGCGCTTTCCGGCCGGCTTGCGACCGCCAGATTCCAATTGAATCAGCGCCAACAAATAAGCTTCCGGAATATCGAATGCTCGGGCCCATTCTTGAATATCCGCGCCGTAGTTGAGTTGCGTTGCGCGTTTGCCCCACCAGTCGCCGGGGCCTTGCCACGTGCCTTCAATGCGCCGGTCGATTTCGCTCCACATCCACCACGCGCCTACTAGCACAGCCACGGCCGCAAGGGCCAACACAGCGCGCCGCAGTGGTGAAAGAGTGGTCAAGGCAGCAGCAATTGAGGGAGTCCGGTTTCCAGCCACTGTGCAACCGGCTGAAACAAGGGCACAAAGGCGAAGGCCGGAAAGAAGTTGAGCAAGGCAAACGAACGCACCTTCAACAGGTCAAGCCCAAGTGCCAACAGCAATAAGCCGCCAAGCCCCGTGAGGTCAGCGATCAACACGTCGGACCACGCAGCGCCCCATAGCGCAAAGGCCGCCGTCAAGCAGCCTTGGATGAGCAGGAGGGCAGGAGCAGCCAACAACACACCACGCCCCAAAGCAGCTGCGAGGAAAGCGGAGCTCACGAGGTCCATCGATCCCTTGATGAAGAGGACCGTGGCGTCGCCGTTCAGCCCGTCCTGCATGCACCCGATTAAGGTCATGGCACCCACGCAAAACAGTAAGACGGCTTGAATGAGGGCCGTACCCGTTCCTTCGCCAAGGCGCGCTGTGGCGGCCTTCATGCGTTGGTCCAATTTCAGGGCATGACCGGCAACGACACCGGCAATCAAGGCTAGGAAAACCGAGAACTGGTTGGCGACTTCCAAGCTCATGGCTACCCCAATTCCGATAGTAAACAAGCCGAGCGCTTGAAAAATGATGGAGTGCAGTCCTTCGCTGAGCCGTTTGCCCAGGACCAGGCCCGCACTGGCACCAATGGCCACTGTAACTGCATTGAACACTGTTCCAACCATGCTCCGAAGTTACATTTGTACCAATTACTAAGCTCCATGGCAGCGCTCAACTTTCAAATCGACGGCAAAGATCCGCAGTCCAAAGCTCGTGCAGGCCGCATCACAACGGACCACGGGATCATTGAGACCCCGATTTTTATGCCGGTTGGAACCGCAGGTACGGTCAAAGCGGTGCCGCAGCGGGATTTGAGTGACGACATCCATGCGCAGATCATCCTTGGCAATACCTACCATTTGTACCTCCGCCCCGGCACCCACGTGCTGGAGACGGCGGGCGGGCTGCACAAATTCATGGATTGGAAGCGACCGATTTTGACGGACAGCGGCGGCTATCAGGTGTTCAGCCTGTCTGACCGCCGCAAAATTACCGAAGAGGGCGTGACGTTCAGCAGCCACATCGACGGCAGTAAGCATCTGTTCAGCCCTGAGACTTCCATGGACATCCAACGCTGCATAGGGGCGGATATCATCATGGCCTTCGACGAGTGCCCGCCGTATCCCAGCGATTACGGCTACGCTCGCGAATCGATGGAACGCACGCACCGGTGGTTGGACCGCTGCATCGCTCACTTGGACGCTACACCGGTGAAGTACGGATTTGACCAGCACCTGTTCCCCATTGTGCAGGGTTCGATGTACAAGGACCTGCGTGTGGCCTCTGCGGAAGCCATCGCTGAGCGCGATGCGGCGGGCAACGCCATCGGCGGCTTGAGCGTAGGCGAACCGCACGAAGACATGTATGCCATGACGGAGGTGGTGTGCGGCGTGCTGCCTGAAGACAAGCCGCGGTACCTGATGGGGGTCGGGACGCCGGAAAATTTATTGGAGAATATGGCGTTGGGAGTGGACATGTTCGACTGTGTCATGCCCACACGAAACGCCCGCCACGGCCTGCTGTTCACTTGGAACGGCACGTTCAACATGAAAAATGAAAAGTGGTCCAACGACCACAGTCCGCTCGATCCCCAAGGTACTTCGCCTGTGGATAGCCGGTATTCCAAAGCGTACGTTCGGCATTTGCTGAAGGCCAATGAATACCTCGCCCTGTACATCTGCAGCGTGCACAATTTGGCCTTCTACCTTGAGCTCGCACGGCAGGCACGGGCCCACATACTCGCGGGCGATTTCACGGAGTGGAAAAACGCTGTCGTACCGCAATTGAACCAACGCATCTAACCGGAATGCACCGCTTTCGCCTCCAACGCCTGGACCGCTATATCGCGAAGAAGTTCTTGACCACGTTCTTCTTCATGATTGCGGTGTTTTGCGTGGTGGCCGTGGTATTTGATTTGATGGAAAATGTGGGGAGGCTGCTCGCCAACCAAGCTCCTTTGGGCGCGACCA
Organism: uncultured Flavobacteriales bacterium; assembly: GCA_937884175.1. GTDB lineage: Bacteria > Bacteroidota > Bacteroidia > Flavobacteriales_D > Sanyastnellaceae > UA16. The sequence continues at coordinate 4,558 of CALGDB010000187.1, read as the reverse complement.
TCCTGTATTACCTAAGCTTTTGCTTTCACTTTGGCAACCTCCTCAGCGGCTTCATTGTCTTCCTCACTATCATCTGGTTCACGAGCCGGTTGGCCCAAAACACCGAAATCGTAGCCATGCTCAGTTCAGGCATGAGCTTTACGCGGTTGATGCGTTCGTACTTCCTCGCGGCGACCGTTTTGGTGGGACTTTCCATGCTGATTTCCCACTTCATCCTTCCCAAGGCCAACGAGAGCAAGGTGGATTTCGAGGTGCAGTATGTGCACGTAAATTTTCACATCAGTGACCAGCACATGTACCGGGAAATCTCTCCCAATGTGGTGGCGTATTTCCGGTCCATCACGGTCGATCGCAACACCGGTTACCGATTTCAGCTCGAGCGGTGGGGAGACAATGGCGAATTGGAACAGCGCATCCTCGCCGCGAAGGCCACGTGGCTCGAAGAAGACAACGTGTGGCGGCTGGTGAATGCCCGTATTCGGGACATCGCTCCGGACGGCTCGGAAAACCTCCGCTACGTCACCCGCCACGACACTGCCATCGACATGCGCATCAGTGATTTTGGGCAGCGCGCGGTGATGACATCGACCTTGACCACGCCACGCCTAGACGAGCACATCGAACGCGAAACCAAACGCGGTGCCAAGGTCGCCATGCTCAAGCTGGAGCGGTTCGGCCGTACCGCCAATCCGTTTTCTATTTACGTGTTGATGGTCATCGGAGTGGGCATCGCTGCGCGCAAGTTGCGAGGCGGAATGGGATTCCACCTGTTCTTGGCCGTGGTCACCGGATTTCTTTTCGTCTTCGCTTCCAAAATCATCACCGTTTATGCCGCTTCGGTGGTACTTCCGCCGAATGCGCTGATTTCAACCGACAATTGGTTGCGCTTGGCGGCGTGGTTGCCTAATTTGATTTTTGCGGCGGTCGGTACCTTGATTTGCTGGAAGGCACCGAAGTAGGGCTACCGGTTGGCTTGAGAGGCGCAGGCTGTCCAGCCGTTTGTGCGCGCTACTTTGCAGGCCTTGAGCGCGGATTCTTCTGAAGGGAACAGGCCAAAGCAAGCACTTCCGGTGCCAGTCATCTGGCTGTACAGGGCACCTTGGACTTCCAGCACTTCACGCACCTGCCGGATGGTAGGGTGGAGGGCTTCGATGCCCGGTTGAAAGTCGTTGCGCAGGATTTGGTCCCACGCCGACAAAGGCGTCGTGGCAAGGGCTTGGAACTCCATGTTGCTGGGCTGCGGGATAACACCCTGGAAGGCGTCGCGAGTGCTGACGTGGATGCCCGGATGGGCGATTGCGATATATGTATCCGCTGGAAATTCAAAATGCCACGCCTCGAGGTACTCACCTCGCCCGGAGACCAGCGCTGGCTGGGCCCGCCAAAAGAAGGGACAGTCAGAACCGAGTTCGGCCGCGAGGGCCTCGCCTTCTTCATCGCTGAGGTTCAATTCGAACAGCGCATCGAGCAAACGCAGCATGCACGTCCCGTCCGAACTTCCTCCGCCTAAACCGGCTCCCATGGGAATGGCCTTGTGCAGGTGAGCGGTGACTCCGCCAATGCCATAATGTTCCTTGACGAGGTGGTAAGCACGACTGACCAAGTTCAACGCGGGGTCGCCGTCGATGGTAAGGCCGGTAAGGTGCAAATCCAATCCATCCGTCGCCGAACGGTGTACTTCGATGATATCATTCCAGCCGACCGGCCAGAAGGCGCTTTGCAGGTCGTGAAACCCATCCGCCCGTTTGCCGGTGACGAAAAGGCCCAAGTTGATTTTGGCGGGAGCAAATCCAATCATACCGTTTACTCCAGATATCCGAGGCGCTTGAGCTTGCGCTCGTCATCGCGCCAGTCCTTATCCACCTTGACGTAGAGGTCGAGGAAGACACGCTGGCCAATGAATTTTTCGATGTCTCGGCGGGCATCGGTTCCGACGCGTTTGATCATGCTGCCGCCCTTGCCGATAACGATTTGCTTTTGGCTTTCGCGTGCGACACGTATCTCGGCGCGGATTTTTACGATGTTGTCTTCTTGCACGTACGCGTCGACGACCACTTCACATGAATAGGGAATTTCCTGCTTGAAGTGGGTGAGGATTTTTTCCCGGATGAATTCCGAGATGAAAAAGCGCATGGGCTTATTCGTGAGCTCGTCCTTCGGGAAATACGGAGGGCTGACCGGCAAATGTTCTACAATCCGTTCGAGCAGCTGGTCAATGTTGAAGCCGTGCAGCGCGCTGATTGGAGCGACAGTGGCTCTGGGGATTTTCGATTGCCAATAAGCGATGCGTTCTCCCACACAAGCCTGGTCTTGCGCAAGATCAATTTTATTGATTAGGATGAACACCGGGATGTCCATGTCGGCGATTTTGGCAAACGTTTCCGGGTGTGCGAGGTCGTCTTCGTCGATATCTGTGACCAGCAAGATGAGGTCGGCATCCTGAAGTGCTGTGCGCACAAATTTCATCATACCCTCCTGCAGCTTGTAGGCGGGGTCCAATACGCCGGGTGTATCACTGTAAACGATTTGCCAGTCTGGTTCGTTGACGAGTCCCATGATGCGGTGCCGGGTGGTTTGCGCCTTTTTGTTGATGATGCTCAGGCGTTCACCGACGAGTTGATTCATCAGGGTGCTTTTGCCCACGTTGGGGGAGCCGATGATGTTCACAAATCCGGCTCGGTGGGGCGTTTCTTTTGTCGTAGTCATGGAGATTGCAACGCAACTGCAGAGCGAAGGTACGGCCCGCAGAACTTGCACGGAATGCATTTGGCGAAATGGAACTTGGGTGTATATTTGCTGTCCCGTTTGTGTGAGCAACGGGTGGATATCGCGGGGTGGAGCAGTTGGTAGCTCGTCGGGCTCATAACCCGAAGGTCGTCAGTTCGAGTCTGGCCCCCGCAACGAAGCACTCAAGGTGCAAGAACAAAAAAGCCGCATCACTGCGGCTTTTTTATGATGCGTTTGCAGAGCTTTTACAGGCAGACGTCGCCGAAGAGGGTCAAAAACACCAGCAAATCCGCGGATCCAATGGTGGCATTGCCATCGAAGTCATAAGGCCCGGCCCATTCGTTGCTGAATGCGGACAGGAACAAAAGGAAGTCGCCCACGTTGACCACGGCGTCGGCATTGAAGTCACCTGGGCAATAGCCGCCAGGGAGGAATCCGTTGCCGCCGCAGCCTTCTGCCCACTCGGGGAATGCGTAGCCTTCCGCACAGTGAAACGCCTGAATGCCCACTTCCACACCGATCTGCCGACCCCGTCCGTCGTCCATCGGCGGGTGAATGCCCCCCCACATGCGGGACAAGGCGCTCTCGTTGGCGGCATCGTAGTACGTAGCCCATTGCAACTCGAAGTTGATGGAGGGCCCGTCTTCAAACACCAAAAATTGATTCATCATAACCGGGAAGGAGCCAAGGCCGCCGGGGAAATACTCGCTGCCCGTCATCAGGGTTAATACTTCAGCTGCTGCACGCGAAAAGGTGGAGTGCCCACTCACGTATCCAGCAAACGGTGGTGTTACAAACGACGGCCGTTGGTACGGCCACCAGTTTTTGGCCAAAATCCACCCGACTCCGGCTTCGTCGATGAATGGCACCTCTACATAATCCGGTCCGCGCCACGCCAAGACCTTCATTTCTCCCACCGCATCGGGATTCCAGGTAGTTAGTGGGTCGCCTTCCTCCACCACTTCGATGTAGCCCGGGATGATGGGCAGCCCCGAAGGGTGGTAATTCGCCAAGGTGGTGTCAGAACTTTGGCCCATCTCGGCCATATAGCGGATGGCGCTCACCGGGCGGGTGTAGTCGTAGTAGCCCTTCACGCTCCAGGTCGCCACGGCGCTGTCGTGCATGGCGCCAGCCAATGCGAGGTATGCTTTGACCGTGTATTCCAGCTTGTCGAGCAACGGGCCCTGGCCGCGCCACCGCAACTCGAACTCCGGGTAGTCCATGATTTCGTTCAAGATGGTGAACCAGTGGCCTGGGGGCGTCTCCGAATCAGGTCCGTCTGCCCAGAATTCGGCGAGGCACCGCGCGTAGTCTCCACGGGGTACCATCTGCGGTTCGTAGGGCTCTCCTGTGTATGGGTTGATGGGATGTCCGGGGTGGATACCACCGCCTTCGAAGAAGTCATAGTATTCCTCAAAATCTGCCACATCGGTGGCAAAGCTGCCGTCGCTTCCCATGTTGCCAGGTGAGATGTCCCACATTACGCCATCCGTGGGGTCGAGGTGTGCTGACCAGACGGAAACCATGGCAAAATTCCATTTCCAAGCATCGTCCATACCGCTCGCAACGCTGGTTGAATCCAAGTGCACGGGCGCCCCTGGGTTTTTCCATACGTGAAACGTGCAACTGTCGCGGTCCAAAAGCTCCAGGTCGGCAGAATCCAAGGCGAACGGGATCACTTCTCCCCATTCGGGCCCAACGAATTCGGGGATGTCCGTGCTTACGTTTCCGCTCTGGTCAATGAACAGCGTCAACTCAATTGGCTGCCAGCGGTTGGGATCGATGACGTCGGGGTTGCCCGGCATTTCGGGCTGGATGTTGGGATTGATGG